>JBJLEC010000001.1:0-18823 GCA_045566115.1 Candidatus Pelagibacter sp.
CACTCCAGAAAGGTACTGCAATATCAGCAAATTTCTTTTGTGAGTTCCAAACTTTTGCAAAGAATTTATTTTTCGCTGCATTAGTTTCTAAACTTTTCTTAGCTGCTGCCATATAAGCTGGGAAATAATCAGCAGGAGTATCATGTAAGATTACACCGTGATTCTGAGTTAAATCCGCTAGCGCTTTACCATTTTCATAAATTCTATAACTCATAGCTTTACTTAATGATGCATTCGCTGCAACTTCCATAGCTTTTTTCTCAAGCTTAGTCATTTTTTTGTAAACATCTCCATTTACGTAAAGGTCAGCATTTACCACTACTTGGTGTAAACCTTGTAGATAGTAGTGCTTAAGAACTTTTTGGAAACCAAATACACTGTCCGGTTTTGGACAACACCATTCAGCTGCATCGATAGTTCCTTTTTCAAGAGCTGGTAGAATATCTCCACCACCCATTGCAACAGAAGCTACACCGATATCTTTATAAGTTTGACCTGGAATTCCTGGAGGAGTTCTAAATCTATACTTTCTAAAGTCAGCCATGCTGTTAATAGGCTCTTTGAACCAACCTAAAGCCTCTGGGCCTACTGGTTGAAGCATAAAACCTTTTATGTTTCTTCCCATTTCTTTCCATAGTTGGTCGTATAATTGTTTACCACCACCATATTGGAACCAAGATAGGAATGCGATGTTATCGATACCTACACCTGCACCTGCTACTGGCGAACCAAATAACATAGCTGCTGGGTGTTCTCCAGACCAGTAGTGCGTCCAAGCAAATCCACAATCGATCAGTCCTTTGTCAACTGCATCTAATGTTTCTTTAACTCCAACAACAGTACCTGCTGGCATAATTTCGAACTTAAGTGAACCACCTGTTAAGTCAGATACATCTTTTCCGAAGTCTTTTAACATTTTTACTTCGTCAGCTTTTGCACTGATAACAGTTTGGCATTTTAATGTTTTAGCGTTAGCTGTAGATACTGAAAATCCAACAAATGCAACTAGACCTAAAACAACAGTTAATAATTTTCTCATTATTCCCCCGTTTATTATTAATAAAGGGAGGATTAAACCAATAATGAAATTTAGAGTCAAACCAAACTAATAAAACCTTGGGTTGTATTGTGAATATTGGAAAATAATACTTTTCTCACTTATAAGTAAATATCTTATGGAAGAATTTGATTTTATTATTGTAGGAGCTGGTTCAGCCGGATGCGTTTTAGCAAATAGATTGAGTGCGGATCCAAAAAATAAAGTTCTCTTAATTGAAGCTGGAGGAAAAGACACCTATCCATGGATACATATTCCAGTTGGTTATTTTAAAACAATGCATAACCCAAAAGTTGACTGGTGTTTTCATACAGAAAAAGATGAGACCATGAACAATAGATCTATAAGATATCCAAGAGGAAAAACTCTTGGAGGAAGTTCATCAATTAATGGTCTCTTATGGATAAGAGGTCAAAGCAATGATTATGATAATTGGAGACAGCAAGGAAATACTGGTTGGGGTTGGGATGATGTTTTACCTTATTTTTTAAAATCAGAAAATAATGAATTAGGAAATACTGAGTTTCATAACGATAAAGGTCCGATAACTGTTTCTAATAAACAAATAAATTTAGATATGTTAGAAGAATTTCAAAATGCTGCTGAAGAAACAGGAATTCCAAGAACAAAGGATTTTAATACAGGAGATAATTTTGGTATTGGGTACTTTCAATTTACTACAAGTCGAAATAAATTATTAAAATTAAGGTGTAGTGCCGCAAAAGGATATTTAAAACCAGCAAAAAAAAGATCTAACCTAAAGATTGTTGTTAAAGCACATGTTCAAAAAATTAACTTTGAAGGAAAAAAAGCTGTAGGAGTTAATTATTACTTAAAAGATAAATTGATTACCGTAAAAGCTAATAGAGAAGTAATTTTATCAGCAGGATCAATTGGTTCTCCTCATATTTTACAAGTTTCAGGTATTGGTGATCCAGATAAATTAAAACGCCACGGGATAGAGTTAGTTCATCAATTAAATGGTGTTGGAAAAAATTTACAAGATCATTTGATGTTTAGGCCGGTTTATAAAGTTAAAAATTTAAAATCATTAAATGGTAAGATTAATAGTTTATTTGGAAATTTTCTTATTGGCCTAGAATATGTATTAAAACAAAGTGGTCCAATGACTATGGGTGCCAGCCAGGTTTGTGGTTTTGTAAAAAGTGACCCTTCAAGAGCAACTCCTAACCTGCAGTTTCATGTACAACCAATTAGTACAGATATTTTAGGAGCTACTAAAATGCATGACTTTGATGGAATAACTCCAACTATAGCTAACGTGAGACCAACTAGTAGAGGAGAAATAAACATAGCAAGCAAAGACACCAGAGATAATCCAAAAATTAAAATGAATTATTTATCAACTCAAGACGATAGAGATGTTGCTGCTAAAGCTCTTAAGCTTGTAAGGAATATAATGCTTAATACCGAAACTTTTAAAAAATACCAACCAGAAGAATATAGGCCGGGAACTCATATTACTGATAATGAAGAGTTAGTTAAAGCTGCAAGCGACCATGCCCAAACTATTTTTCATCCTGTTGGGACTTGTAAAATGGGAAAAGGAGATGATGCCGTTGTTAATGATAAGTTACAAGCTCACGGTTTACAAAATTTAAGAATAGTTGATGCATCTATTATGCCAAATATTACTTCGGGAAATACGAATGCGCCTACAATAATGATTGCAGAAAAAGCATCAGACATGATATTAAACAAATAATCATGTTAGCTGAATTATTTACTCCAGAACAAATTACAATTTTAACTCAAATTATTTTCATAGATCTAGTTTTAGCTGGAGATAATGCAATTATCATTGGTATGGTTGCCTCTAAATTTCCGGTTGAACAAAGAAAAAAAGTTATATTTTGGGGAATTGGTGGTGCGGTAATTTTAAGAATTATTTTAACTCTTTTAACTGCATATTTATTACAAATTACTGGATTAAGATTAATTGGTGGACTGCTTTTACTTTACATTGTGTACAAGCTTTATGTTGATGTTATTAAAGGAGATTCTGATGAAGAGGATGTTAAAGTAGATAATTCAAGTTTCTTAAAAGCTATTTGGACAGTTTTACTTGCAGATTTTACAATGAGTCTTGATAATGTCTTAGGTGTTGCTGGAGCTGCGGGTCATCATTATCATTTATTAATATTTGGTCTAATGTTATCAATTGTTTTAATGGCTGTTGCGGCAAACTTAATATCTGGTTGGATAAAAAAATATAAATGGATTGCTTGGATTGGTTTGTTGGCAATTTTAGTTGTTGCTATTGAATTAATATATACTGATATTAAAACTTTATTTTTTTAATGCTGAAAAAAATTAATCTTAAAAATAAAACTGCTCTTGTAACAGGTGCAGGCAAAGGACTAGGTAAAGCATGCGCTATAGCTTTAGCCGAAGCTGGTGCAAAAGTAATTATTTTAAGCAGAACCAAATCAGACTTGGATAAAGTAAATAGAATAATAAAAAAAACAAAAGGTTCAAGCAAATCATTTGTGTGTGATGTTACACAATTAGAAGAATTTAAAAAAATTTTACAAAAAATAACCAGATTAGATATTTTAGTTAATAACGCAGGAAATAATAGACCAGAACACTTTACTAAAGTTAAGAAGGAAAACATGGAATACTTAACTAATCTAAATATGAAAGCTGCATTTAATGTTGCTCAACTATGCTCACAAAAAATGGTTAAAGCAAAAAATAGAAAAAAAATTGGTGGGTCAATTATTCATATGTCTTCACAACTAGGTAGAGTTGGGTGTGAAGGAAGAAATGTTTACAATATGAATAAGTTTGGTGTTGAAGGTTTGGCTAGAGGAATGGCTGTTGAATTAGCTGAGTACAATATCAGAGTTAACACCGTATGCCCTACATTTGTTGAAACACCGATGGTTAAAAAATTTTTTAAAAATAAAAAATTTAAAAATCAAATGCTAAGAAACATTCCTTTAGGAAGAGTGGCTCAAGAAAGTGATGTTGCAACTGCTGTAGCATTTTTAGCAGCAGACTCATCTGAAATGATCACAGGTACTTCGTTAGTTGTAGATGGAGGTTGGACGGCTCAATAATGGGAATTTTTTTAAAAGACATTAGTCTCAAAGGTAAAACTGCTTTAATAACTGGAGCAACAAAAGGTTTAGGGCGTGGTACCGCCGAAGCAATTGCTGAAGCAGGTGGGAATATAATTGCTATTGGTAGAAATCAATCTGAATTAAATAGTTTAGGTAAAAAAATTAAAAAACTAAAAGTGCAATACACTTCCTTTAATTGTGATGTAAACAATTATGATAAAATAAAAAATTTTATCACTAAATTAAAAAAACTTGATATTTTGGTAAATAATGCAGGAACTAACATTCCAGAAAATTTTTTAAATGTAAAAAAAAATTCTTTAGAAACTTTATTAAATGTAAATACAAAAGCCGTGTTTAATATTGCTCAACTTTGTGCAAATCAAATAATTAAACTTAAAAGAAAACAGGGTTCGATTATAAATATCTCATCTATTTTTGGTCTTGTGGCTGGCCAAAAAAGAACTGTTTATAGTATGACAAAGTTTGGAGTTGAGGGTTTAACTAAAGGTATGGCTTTAGATTTAGCAAAATATAACATTAGAGTTAACAGTGTTTGTCCTAATATTGTACTTACTCCGAGAACAAAAAAATACTTTAGTGATAAAAAGTATAATAAATACGTAAAAGAAAGTACCCCAATTAACAAAGTTGTAACTATCAGTGATGTAGCTACATCAATTACTTTTTTAGCATCAGAAGCTTCTTCAATGATCACAGGAACATCTGTTATTATAGATGGAGGTTGGACAGCAAAATGAAAAATGTTTTTTTATTCATAATTATTTTTTTTTACTCAAATATTTCAAATGCTATAGAATTTAGAGGTAAATTTGAACAAGGTTCTTTCATAATTGGAAAAGCAACAAAAGGATCTAAAGTTGAAGTAGATAATCGAAAAATAAGATTAACTAAAGATGGTTATTTTGCTTTTGGATTAGATAGGGATAGAAAAAATAATGTTGTAATTAAAATTCACGAAAATGGTAAAACTGAAGTAATTGAAAGAAAAATTTTAAAACGTGATTATAAAATTCAAAAAATTGATGGCTTACCAAAAAAACAAGTTACGCCACCGCCAGAAGTTTATGAAAGAATTAAAAAAGACAACATTCTTATAGGTAAGGCTAGATCAATTGATACTACCTATGATTACTTTAAAGATAAATTTATTAAACCAATTGATAAATATATTATTACTGGTGTATATGGCAGCCAAAGAATTTTAAATGGTAAACCAAGACGTCCTCACTATGGAATAGATTTTCATGCTCCTGAGGGAACTCCTGTTAAAGCCATGATGGATGGAGAAATTACTTTAGCAGAACGTGATATGTATTTTACTGGTGGAACAATTATATTTGATCACGGTCATGGCATAAGTACCTTATATATGCATATGAAAGATGTGAATGTAAAAGTTGGGCAAAAGGTTAAACAAGGAGATATAGTTGGAACTTTAGGAAAAAGTGGAAGAGCTACAGGTCCTCATTTAGATATTAGACTAAATTGGTTTGAGGTAAAGCTAGACCCGGCTTCTGTATTAAACTTAAATTAATCTAGCTCAAATTTATTTTTGTAATCTTTTACTAAAGACTTATCTTGATCTTCTTTAAATAAAATAAAATCTTCAATAACTAAAATATCTAAATTAGTTCCCATAAAACAATTAAATGCATCTTCAACTGAACTAACGATTGGTTCTCCGCGAACATTAAAAGAAGTATTAACTAAAACTGGACAATTAGTGATACTCTTAAATTCTTTTATTAGTTGGTAATATTTTGGATTAGTTTCTTTATGGACAGTTTGAATTCTTGCTGAATAATCAACATGAGTTATTGCTGGAATACTTGATCTTTTTACATTTAATTTTTCAATTCCAAAAAGACTTTCGTCATTTTTTGTCATCTTAATTTGTTTTTCTTTTTTTATATCAGCAACCAAAAGCATATAAGGACTGTCATTATCTAGCTCGAACCAATCTTTAACATCTTCTCGTAAGATTGAAGGTGCAAATGGCCTAAAACTTTCTCTAAATTTTATTTTTAAATTTAATTCCTTTTGCATTTTTTCAGATCTAGGGTCAGCTAAAATTGATCTTCCTCCTAAAGCTCTTGGACCAAATTCCATTCGTCCTTGAAACCATCCAACTGTTTTTTCTTTAGATAATTCTTTTGCTGTAGTGGATATAATTTCACTTGAATTGTGTTTTTTATAAATAGCCTTTAAATTTTTAAGCTTGTCTTCAATCATGTTATTTTCAAGTTTAGGTCCTAAGTAAGAGCCGTTCATTTGATCTTTATAGTGATTTCTAGGCATTTTGAGTTCATGATGCCAGTAGGCTAAAGCTGCTCCTAAAGAACCTCCTGCATCACCTGCCGCAGGCTGGATCCAAATTTTTTCAAATACTTTTTCTTTTAAAATTTTTCCATTTGCTACACAATTAAGCGCCACTCCTCCAGCTAAACATAAATTCTTTATATTATATTCTTTAGATATACTTCTTGTTAAACGTAAAACTATTTCTTCAGTTACAGCTTGAATTGACGCTGCAATATTCATATGGAATTCTTTTAATAGATCTTTATTAGGATTTCTTACAGGATTTCCGAAAAGTTTTGAAAATTTCTTATTAGTCATTGTTAAACCAGTTGCATAACTAAAATATTCCATATTTATTTTAAACGACCCATCTTCTTTAAGGTCTAAAAGTTTATCTAAAATTAAATCTTTAAATATAGGTTTTCCGTACGGAGCTAAGCCCATTAATTTATATTCACCACTATTTACTTTAAAACCTGTGTAATAAGTAAAAGCTGAATATAGTAAACCAAGTGAATGTGGAAAATGAATCTCTTTAACGATTTCAAGTTTATTTTTATCTCCAATAGATACCGTCGTCGTTGCCCATTCACCTACACCATCTAAGGTCAAAATAACTGCTTCCTTGAAAGGTGACGGGTAAAATGCACTAGCAGCATGACTGTAGTGATGCTCAGAAAAATTAATTTTTTTGATATCTATAAAAGCTTCATCGTGCTGTTTAAGTTTATCAAATAAAAATTTTTTTTGAAATAGCTTTTCTCTTAGCCATATTGGCATAGAAAGACTAAAAGATCTAAAACCTTTAGGCGCAAATGCCATATAAGTTTCCAATAATCTTTCAAATTTTAAAAAGGGTTTCTCAAAAAAAACTATATGATCTATTTGATTTAAATTTAATTTAGATTCTTTTAAAATATATTCAACAGCGTGAAATGGATATCTTGCGTCATGTTTTTTTCTTGAAAATCTTTCTTCTTGTGCAGCTGCTATAATTTTACCATCAATAATTAAAGCTGCTGCACTATCGTGATAAAATGCTGATATACCTAAAATAGATGTCACTTAAAAAATTGTATATATGAATGGAGCCACTGCTGATCCTTGGCTCAAAACAATTAACACTCCAAATAAAGCTAGGACAATTATAATTGGTAATAGCCAATATTTTTTTCTTTCTTTTAAAAATTCCCAAAATTCTTTCAAAAAATCTATCATTTAAAACTGTTTTTTCATTGTACCTAATTTTTTTTTTCTTTTCGTCCAATAGGTATCTTGTTTTTTCAAGAATTTTAAACCCAATAAATCTTTTCCAAGCATCCTTACTATTAAACTAATTGGTGTCAAAATTATAAAATAAACTAAAGCCATTATAATTGGTGCAATTATTAAGCCTAAAATTTCACCTAATTTTATCCAGGCTTTATTAAATGGTGATAAAATTTTTGAATTAATTAATCCAAATATTAAAAAAAATAGTGAAATCAGTATCAAATAAATATTGGCCGTCTCACCTTTTATTACTGGCCATAAACCAACTACTATAAAAACAATAAAGAATAGTAAGCCGAAGCTTCTATTTGAACTTTGTGATTTCATTTGATTGTTATTAGTTCAAACCTTTTTGAGGTTTCATGTCCGATTTATTAATTCCAGCTACTTTAACTGGTTTTTTCATGGCATCTCTTCTAAATGGTTCACCTAACTCTTGATTCAAAATAACTTCTATAAAAGTTGTAATGCCTTTTTTCTGATCTTCACAAGATTGCTTTATCGCTTTTGTTGTTTCTTCCATTGTTCTAACTGTTAAACCTTTTAAGCCACAGGCATCAGCTACTTTTGCATAACTTAATTCAGGATCCAGTTCTGTTCCGATAAAATTATTATCAAACCATAATGTTGTATTTCTTTTTTCAGCACCCCATTGATAGTTCCTAAAAATTACCATTGTAATAGAAGGCCATTCTTCTCGAGCACATGAGCTCATTTCATTCATGCTTATTCCAAAAGCACCGTCTCCTGCAAAACCTATTACTGGGGTGTCAGGACAACCGATTTTAGCCCCTAGTATTGCTGGAAAACCATAGCCACAAGGACCAAATAATCCTGGTGCTAAATATTTTCTTCCTTTTTCAAAAGTAGGATAGGCATTACCAATTGCACAATTGTTTCCAATATCACTAGATATAATTACGTCTTCTGGCATACCAGCTTGAATAGCTCTCCATGCTTGTCTTGGTGACATTCTGTCTTTATCTCTTTCTCTAGCCTCTTTATTCCAAACTGTTCCTTTGTCGTCTTCCTCATGATCTAAACTTGATAATTTTTGTAACCATGCAGATTTAGTTTGATGTATTAAATCTTTTCTTTTTTGCCTATCAGTATCACCTGCTTTGGGAGATAATTTACCTAATAGTTGTTGTGCAACCATTTTAGCATCGCCACAAATTGCGACAGAAACTTTTTTTGTTAAACCTATCCTATCTGAATTCATATCCACTTGAATTATCTTTGCGTTTTTAGGCCAGTAATCAATCCCGTATCCAGGTAGTGTTGAAAAAGGATTTAATCTTGTTCCTAACGCTAAAACAACATCTGCTTTTGAAATTAATTCCATTGCAGCTTTAGACCCGTTATACCCTAATGGACCAACCGCTAATGGGTGGCTTCCTGGAAAACTATCGTTATGTTGGTATCCAGAACATACTGGTGAATCTAATTTTTCAGCTAACTTTACACAATCATCTATAGCTCCACCAATTACAACGCCTGCTCCTGATAAAATAACTGGAAATTTTGCATTGGATATTAAGTCTGCTGCTTTAGAAATTGCTTCTGCTCCCCCTGCTTGTCTTTCCAGTCTAACGATTGGAGGTAATTCGATGTCTATAACTTGTGTCCAGTAATCTCTTGGCACGTTGATTTGGGCGGGTGCAGAACCTCTAATAGCTTTTTCTATAACGCGATTTAAAACTTCAGCCATTCTTGAAGGATCTCTAACTTCCTCTTGATAACAAACCATGTCTTTAAATAAATTCATTTGCTCAACTTCTTGGAACCCCCCTTGTCCCATTGTTTTGTTTGCTGCTTGAGGAGTTACTAATAATAACGGAGTATGATTCCAATAAGCTGTTTTAATTGGTGTAACTAGTCCTGTAATCCCTGGACCGTTTTGCGCAATGACCATAGACATTTTTCCGGTGGCTCTTGTATAACCGTCTGCTATTAACCCTCCGTTAGTCTCGTGAGCAACATCCCAAAAAGTAATTCCTGCATCAGGAAAAATATCAGAAATGGGCATAAAGGCCGAGCCTATAATCCCATAAGCATGTTCAATACCATGCATTTGTAAAACTTTTACAAAAGCTTCTTCTGTTGTCATTTTAGCCATAAAATCCTAAATTAATTTTGTTAGAAAACTTACTTTCAATATATCAAAATTTAGTCTATATCCATTAAATATTTTATGTCACATCCAGACCTCATAATTCATGATGAAAAGGACAATGTAGGAGTAGTTGTAATTGAGACAACTAAAAAAGGTCAAGATTGTAGTGCTTGGATAATGGAAAATGACAAAACTGTAAAAGTTCCGTCCACTAATGAAGTGCCTTTAGGACATAAAATTGCTCTTAAGGATCTTAAAACAGGTGATACAATTTTTAAATACGGGCACGATATTGGTAAAGTTGTAAAAGATATTAAAAAGGGTGAACACGTTCACGTTCACAATGTCAAAACAAAGAAGTGGTAAACTGATTATGGAAATTCCAAAAAGTTTTTTAGGTTATAAAAGAGAAAATGGAAGAGCTGGCACAAGAAATCACGTCATAATATTGCCTGTTGACGATATCTCTAATGCTTGCGCTGAAGCAGTAGCAAATAATATTAAAGGTACAATAGCTTTACCTCATTCTTATGGAAGACTTCAATTTGGAGCAGATTTAGAACTTCATTTTAGAACTATGATAGGAACAGGAAGAAATCCAAATGTAGCTGCTGTTATAGTTATTGGTATTGAACCTAAATGGACAAAAAAAATAGTCGATGGTATTGCCGAAACAGGTAAACCAGTTGAAGGATTTCATATCGAAAGAAGTGGTGATATTCAAACTATCATGAAAGCGTCAAAGAAAGCACAAGAATTTTCAATGTGGGCATCGGAGAAACAAAGAGAAGAATGCCCTATGAGCGATTTATGGATCTCTGTTAAATGTGGAGAGTCTGATACTACTTCGGGTCTTGCTTCTAATCCAACTGTTGGAAATTTAATGGATAAACTTGAACCATTAGGAGTTCATTTATGTTTTGGTGAAACTTCTGAACTTACAGGAGCCGAAACAGTTTGTGCTAAGAGAGGCGCCACACCAGAAGCAGAAAAAAAATTTATGAAAACTTGGAATAGCTACAATGATTTTATTTTAAAAGAAGCAACTGATGATCTTTCTGAAAGTCAACCAACAGCCGGAAATATTGCAGGTGGATTAACTACTATTGAGGAAAAAGCTTTTGGGAATTTTCAAAAAATTGGTTCAAGAAAATTTATAGATGTTTTAGAACCCGCTGAGGAGCCAACTAAAGGAAAAGGACTTTATTTTATGGATACTTCTTCTGCAGCAGCAGAATGTGTAACACTTCAAGCTGCTGGAGGATTTAATATTCATTTATTTCCAACGGGTCAAGGAAATATCATTGGTAACCCTATTGAGCCAGTAGTAAAACTAACTGCCAATCCTTTAACAGCTAAATTAATGAGTGAGCATGTAGATTGTGATGTTTCAAAAATTTTGTCTAGGGAAATGAATTTATCTCAAGCAGGAGATAAACTAATAGAAATAATGTTAAAAGTTGCTAATGGCAGATTAACATGCGCAGAAGCTTTAGGTCACAAAGAATTTGTTATGACTAAGCTTTATAGAAGTGCTTAATGTCTTCTAGTCAAGAGGACTGTATATTTTGCAAAAAAATTAATTGCAAAGTTATTTCATCAACTAAAAACTTTTTTATAATTAGAGATACAGCTTATCCCGTAACTAAACATCATACCTTAATAATCACTAATCGACATGTTGCTGATTTCTTTGAACTAACAAAAGAAGAAATGAATGAATTAGATGAAATTTTAAAAAATCAAAAAATACAATTAAAAAATCTAGATAAAGAAATAAGTGGTTTTAATGTTGGAGTTAACATTGGTAAGGATGCTGGACAATCAATAATGCATTGCCACTTACATTTAATTCCAAGAAGGAAGGGTGACGTTAAAGACCCTAGAGGTGGGGTTAGAGGTGTTATTCCTGAAAAACAGAAATATAAAAGAAAATAATTTATTTTACTGGAAACTTTACCTCTTCTTTCGGTTTTTTCTTTCTTAAATCAGAGATAATTTTTCTTGCTACTGCAGCAAGTATTCCAAGGCTTATAGCTGCAATAATTGCAAAAGCTCCATATAAAAAAGGCATTTCATTAGATAGCTTCAATGAAAATTCTGCATATTTATTTAAATCAGTTTGAATTATTTTTTGTTTATTTATTAATTGTACACTTTCTTTGAAAAATGAGTCATAACCTATTGCAATAGCGACAGAAATTAACAGCGCTGCAAACAAAGATTTCAATTGATTGGCTTCAAGATACTGACCTAATTTTTGGCCAAGTTGAACTCCTACAATTGACCCAAGAATTAATGGAATAACTAAAAAGAAATCAATGGTTCCATAGTTAAAAGAATGAAGAATTGTTACTATTGCGCTTATAAATATTGTAACAAATAAAGAAGTTCCTGGAATTAATTTAATGGGCATTCCAACAATATAAATCATGGCGGGTACCATTAAGAATGCTCCACCTATTCCCATCATTGCAGCTACAAAACCAACTATTAGACCTAGTAATATTGGTGTTAAAGCACTCTCATATAATCGAGATTTTTGAAATCTCATTCTTAAAGGTAATCCTTGTAACCAATTATGTTCATGTAATTTTTTCTTAATTGTTTTTTTTTGATTAGCTACTCTAAATACTTCAATCAACATTAAAGTGCCTACTATTGCCAGAAGATACATGTACAATAATGAAATTATTATACTTATTTTACCAATTCCTTCGAAATATGAAAATGTGGAAATACCAAGCAATGTTCCCACTACACCACCAGACACAATCATTAATCCCATTCTGTAATCTAAAGTATCTTTAAACCAATGGGTTAGAGAGCCTGATACTGATGTCGCTAAAATATTATTTACTTCATTCGGAACGGCATAGATTGGAGGTATACCCATAAAAATTAAAAATGGTGTCATTAAAAAACCACCTCCAACACCAAATAATCCTGATAGAACTCCGACAACTAGACTTAGAAAAAGTAATAAAAAAATGTCAATATTGACTTGAACAATTGGAAGGTAAATTTCAAACATGTTATTAATTATGAATAAGCCTGTAAATTCGACAAGTCAATATTAATAAATTGTGGCTCCAAAGATTTTTATCAGACTATCTTCTTCTCCTAGTACTAATCGACCTAAAAATTCACCTGGCTGAGTATTGCTAGTTTGTTTGTAAAGCACAGTTATATATTGACCTCTTCTTATTGTGCCTAGAAAATCTTGTTTTTCAGATAAACTCGTAAGTAGTTTATTATTTGCCCACTGTTTTCCTAATTCTACTTCGTTTGCGCCATAAAGCATTTGTGAGGAGAAATCTTTTGTGAAAGTTCCGTAATCTTTGATATTAGATGATTTAACTAAATTATCCCAAATAGGCTGAGCTATTTCTAATATTTCTTTATCAGATTTTTCAAGCAACTTCATTTAAGTTTATGAAGCTTTCTTTTCCTTCTTTTCGTCTACGATATGGTAAACAGGAACCTTTTCCATTGTAAATTCTTTTGTTTTTGGATCTCTTCTAGAGACAGTTAAACAGTGCCAATTTTCATCATCAAGTTTTAAGTGATCTCCTCTATAATAATAGCCTGGCCATCTTGTTTCTTTTCTAAATTTTGTATGTTCAGTAACACATTGTGAAGTAATGGTTCTATGTTTAAGTTCCCACGCTCTCATTAACTGGTGGTAGTCCTCTGCCCCAACATGCTCTAAATCTTCCTCTAACCATTTTAGAAGCTCTAATCCTCTATTAAGCATGTTCTCGTTAGTCATGTAATTTGTTGCTATTCCTCCTACGTACTCATCCATAATTCTTTGAAGTCTTTGTAAACCTTGGATAGGTGAAATATAGCTCGGTGATACTGTTCCTCCAGTTATTTCATTTCTTCCAACGGTATAGTTTTCTAAAGGTTTATAAATTACTTCTTTTAAATCTTCACATTGTTTGTCGCTGACTTTTAATCCTTCTGCTTTTTTATCTTCTATGTATTTACAAGCTGCCTTTGCAGCCAACCTTCCTTCAGTAAATGAACCTGAAGAAAATTTATGCGCACTTCCACCTACCGTATCGCCGGCACCAAATAAACCTTCAACAGTTAACATTCTATTATAACCCCAAAAATATTCTGGCGGTGAAAGATCTTCTGGTCCACTAACCCAAGCTCCTGAACAAGTTGCGTGGGAACCCATTACATAAGGCTCGGATGTGGTTAATTCTGGGTTTGTGTATTTAGGATCAATATTTTGAGAGGCCCAGACTACTGCTTGACCTACCGTCATTCCTAAAAAGTTTTCCCAACCTACTGTTTCTAAATGCGGATCTTGAAAAGCTTCTTTAGTGACCATATGTATTGGTCCACCTCCAGCCATAACTTCTTGAATAAAAGCGTGATTTCTTAAACATGTAGGTGTTGGATGATGATCAATATATTCTCCAACTAAATTTTTAGTATGGTCGTACCATTTCTTCTCATAATTTTCTCCAGCGGCGTTTTGAGTGTAAGTTTTTAAGTGCAAGAAATAAGCTCCAACTGGACCGTAACCATCTTTAAATCTGCATAATACAATTCTGTTTTCCATTTGAGTCATTTTAGCTCCAACCGAAATTGGCAATGCGTAGGCAGATCCGTTACTCCATGGCGCATACCAAGTTCTTCCCATTCCTTCACCTACTGCTCTAGGTTTAAAAATGTGAGAAGCTCCTCCAGCTGCGACTATTACCGTCTTTGCTCTAAACACATGGTAGTCACCTGTTCTCATATTAAATCCAACAGCTCCACCTATTCTATTCTCTTTTTCATCATCCATTAAAAGATGAGTGATCATTATTCTATTATAAATTTTATCTGCAGATTTTTTTGCTGCTTCAGCAACTATTGGCTTGTAGCTTTCACCGTGTATCATTATTTGCCATTTACCTTCTCTTAAGTATCTACCTGTTTTTTCATTTTTCATCATTGGCAATCCCCATTCATCAAACATATGAACTGTAGAGTCTACGTGACGAGCCATGTCATAACCTAAATCTTCTCTCACCATTCCCATTAAATCATTTCTTGCGTATCTAACATGGTCTTCAGGTTGATTTTCGTCCCACTGC
Organism: Candidatus Pelagibacter sp.; assembly: GCA_045566115.1. Taxonomy (GTDB): domain Bacteria; phylum Pseudomonadota; class Alphaproteobacteria; order Pelagibacterales; family Pelagibacteraceae; genus Pelagilacustribacter. The sequence goes on from JBJLEC010000001.1 coordinate 14,959, forward strand.
ATTCCCATATAACAATTGATTGCGTAAAGACCTTGAGCTACTGCACCACTACGATCTATGTTTGCTTTTTCAACGCAAACTATTTTTAAATCTCTACCCCAGTGTCTAGCTTCAAAGGTAGCTCCAGTACCTGCCATACCTCCACCGACAATTAAAACATCGCTTTCTTCAAAATGAGTTTTGACTTTAGACATTAATAGTAAACACCTTTCTTAAATGTTTCTTTGCTAATTGTTGGAAGATCTCCATCAATATTTAATCCGTTCGGTTCTGTGTAAAGTCTCTGAGTAGTTATTTCACCTTGATTAGGTTTGTCTTCATCAGCAAGTTTTGGAATAAATTTTCCCCAAGGTTTTGTAGTTATAGGTGAAACGAAATTTTTTTCTGTTCCATTTCTAAATTTTATTCTCCAAGAGATAGTCCCTTTTTCCTCTTCTCGTCTTACTCTAACGCTGTGGCCCATAGGTGCAAAATCGGCATAACCTCTTACATCAATAGCATGGTTTGGGCAGGCTTTAACGCATGAATAACATTCCCAGCAAAAATTTGGTTCGATATTTTTTGCGCGTCTAATAGTTTCATCAATATGCATGATATCTGACGGACATATATCTACGCAATGACCACATCCATCACAACGCGTCATGTATACAAAAGTTGACATAAATTATTTTTCCCCTCTTAAGTTGTTTAACATAGTTTTTTTAATAATGCTTCGGTTGTTCTCTTTTAATACCTAGTCCAAATTGCTCTGGGGCTTCAGCGGGTGGTGGCAAATTGTCTCTAGAACCATCTGCTTCAGCTAAATTTTTTTGTATAGCAGCTCCAGGCTTGTAAAACATATGAGCAAACTTCGACCAATAAACTCCACCAAATAATATTAAATTTGAAACTATATATAAAATCAAAAAAAAATAACTTAAACCTGTCATTTCAGAATACTGGGTGAATGACCAAGCTAGACCGAATGTTGCACAAGCAAGAAGAGCCAAAACAAATAAATCTGCTTGTATTATTCTATACCAAGGATGGGCCTCTGCTAATACATCAACTCTTAAAAAAAACCAAAACCAATAGCCTCCTAGGCATGTAATTATTGCTCCTGCATGCCACATTATAGTTATGCTTGATGGTGTCGTAGAACCAGCTGTAGGAAATGAAAATATTAGCAAAGCTGATGTTGTCCAAAAAATAATTGTGCCATACATTCCTAATACATGAGCTACTCTTCTTTTTCCTCTACCTAGTTCAGCGGTTGTTGCAATGTCATGAGCAACAGTTTTTAAAATAACTGAAGTTCTTTGACTAGCTGTAAGTTCAATTTTGGCATTTTTTTTTGCCTTTTTAGCATTGTTAAAAAAATATTTAACATTCTTTTTATGAATTATATCCATTAAAGTTCCTAGGGCTACTAGGCCTATCATCAAGATTGTAAATCCTTGAATTGCTAATGGTGAAACTAACTCTGTTAATCCAGAAAATGGATTGTTATAAAACATAATGTATTATCCCCTCGATTGAGTATTTTATATATTTGACTTATAGACAGGTCAAGTGAGAAAGCCTCTCAACTATTAGAGTTTTCCATCTTTTCGCATTTGTTCTCTAATTTTTGTAGCTGAAATTTGTTGAGTTTTTTCATCAAGAACTATTTCTTCTATCTTATAACCAACACCCCTGCCGTAACAAATATTGGTTATATTTGGCACTAAAGTTACTTTTACTCTATTTTGATAATCTTTTAATGCATCAAAAATACTTTTTTTTACTGTTTCAAAATCAAAAGGATTGTCATCAACACCTTTAACATCTCTAACCATAATATTGACTTGACCGGTTTTTTTTAGGGTTTCTTCAAAGAGCTTTTGATGTCCGGCATGCCAAGGCTGCCATCTTCCCAACATCTGGGCTGTGGGATTTCTATTATCCCACTTGTGATCATCGTTTTTCATTAGGTAAGATAAATAAGATTATGCAGCTATTCTTAAGTTATGTTTAGAAGTCATTCCGCTTAAAAAATTCCAAAGGTATCTTGCCGTTAAAATAGAAGCTTTTTCTGCTTTTATTTTTTCTTCTTCAGAAAGACTATCTAAAAGCTTTTCACACTCAGCTCTATGAACAACATCTGCTGACTTATGTGCCTCAAAAAACTCTAGACCTTCTTTTGAATTCACTCCATAGAATTTTTTAAGTCCTTGTATTTTAGTTTCTGCTATCTCTGGTATCTGTCTTTCATATGTATAAAGAGATGCGAGTCCCTCAGCATAAGATGAACGTGCTTGAGAAAAGAAATTATCTATCATATCTTTTGTAAACCAATCAGGTGCTACATCATCAATTTTCTCTTTGTCCGCGCCTAATGCAGCGGCAAAATTTTTCCACAATTTAGGATGGTCTCCATCAACATTTTCTTCATCGTTTAAATTTTCTAAAAGAATTTTTCTCTTTTCTATATCATCGCAAATTGAATGAGTTGCGCTTATATATCTGGGGAATGCTTTAACATGCTGATAGTACTGTTCTGCATAATCTTTAATTATTTCTCTGGTTAATTTGCCTTCATTCCAAAAAACTTGGTAAAATGGGTGAGTTAATAGATGGTATCTGTCTAATTTTTTATTTAATTCTTTTGAAAACATTTAAGCTCCTTGGTTATTAAAATATTATTAAAATAAGAGCGCTTATTAAAACAAAAAAATGAATTATCCACAGTGATAGTCTTTTCAAAATCAAATGTTCACGTTTTGATTCACATTTGATTCCCTTTGAGACTCAAAATACAACCTTAAATAGAGTTATCAACACGTACTATTCTTGTTTCATCAATAGGATAATGAACCACTGTAGCAAATATAGATAAAGCGATAGCAATATACCAAGCATAATCATACGATCCATATAGATCATAAAAGTATCCGCCCAAAAATGCTCCTGCAAAGGCTCCAAATTGGTGGCACAAGAAAACAATTCCAAAAAGTGTACTTAAATATTTAGTCCCAAAAATTTGAGCGACAATTCCATTAGTTGGTGGAACAGTAGACAGCCATAAAAGTCCAAAAGTAATACCAAAAATTATTGAATTAAATAATGAAGGTGGAGAAAAAATAAATACACAAATACTTAAAGCTCTAAGTGCGTAAAGAATACTTAGAAGATTTTTCTTTTTATATTTAGTTCCAAGATATCCCATGCCTAAAGTACCAAAAATATTAAATAGTCCAATTAGAGCTAGAATTATTGTAGCTGACCATCCGCCCATTCCTCTGTCTTGCATATAACCAGGAATATGTGTTCCTACTAATGTAATCTGAAATCCGCAAACAAAGAAACCTAAAACTAATAAAATATACCCTTTGTGAGCAAAAGCTTCTTTAATTGCTGATGTAAAGGTTTGATCTCTATCTGCTTGAGATGAATTAATAATAGTTTTAGATGGTAATAAAAAAAGAGAGGCTATCAATCCAAAAGTGATAAAATACATGAAATATTTTAATGTTTGCTCCCAACCAACAGCTCCGAGACTATACTGCGTAAAAAGTGGAGATAAAAAATATCCAATCGAAGCTGCTGCAGTTACATAGCCTGTTGCTAAAGTTCTAGTCTCATTCGGAAAATGTTTTCCAACCTCTGAAACTGGTACGCCTATAGCTGTAGCTCCTAGTGCTATGCCAACTAAAACTCCTAAACTAATCTGAAAATAAATGCCAGTGTTTGGTCCAGCATAAAGCATATAAATACCTAAACCAAAAATAATGAATCCAATAAAAACAGCTTTATTACCTCCAAATCTATCAGCTAAAAAACCAAATATAGGTGCAAAGATTCCCCAGAACAACATTTGTATTCCAATAGCTAGTCCAAATTC
>JBJLEC010000002.1:0-60991 GCA_045566115.1 Candidatus Pelagibacter sp.
CCTTACAAAAAAGTGGTCAATGGAAAAGTTACTTCAGAAATTAAATATCTTTCAGCAATAGAGGAAGAAAAATTTACAATTGCGCAAGCAAATTCAGCTTTGAGCAAAGATGGATCTTTTGCAGAAGAATTAGTTGCTTGTAGAAGAAATCTAAACTTTGAATTATCTACGAGAGAAAGCATTGATTATATTGATGTCTCTCCTAAACAATTAGTATCTGTCGCAGCTGCATTGATTCCATTTTTGGAAAATGATGATGCCAATAGAGCTTTGATGGGATCAAATATGATGAGACAAGCTGTCCCCTTATTAAAACCTGAGTCGCCTTTAGTAGGTACTGGTATCGAGGCTGATGTAGCTTTGGACTCCGGAGTAACAATTGTTGCAAAGAGGAGTGGTTTAGTTGAGAAAATTGATGGAAAACGTATTGTTGTTAAAGCAACAGATGTTACAGATTTATCTCAATCTACAGTGGATATATATAATTTATCTAAATTTCAAAGATCAAATCAAAATACATGCATTAATCAAAAACCTTTAGTTAAAGTTGGAGATAAAATTAAAAAAGGAGACATAATAGCTGACGGTCCTGCTACAAAATTAGGTGAATTAGCTCTAGGAAAAAATGTAACAGTCGCCTTTATGCCATGGCAGGGTTATAATTTTGAAGATTCTATTTTAATTTCTGAAAGATGCGTAACAGATGATGTGTTTACGTCAGTACATATTGAAGAATATGAGTCGATGGCAAGAGATACAAAATTAGGTGCCGAAGAAATTACAAGAGACATACCAAATGTAAGCGAAGAAAGTTTAAGAAATTTGGATGAGTCCGGAATTGTATATGTTGGTGCAGAAGTTAAACCAAGTGATATTTTAGTTGGCAAAGTTACACCTAAAAGCGAAACCTCATCAAGCCCTGAAGAAAAATTATTAAGATCTATTTTCGGTGAAAAAGCTACTGATGTAAGAGACTCATCATTAAAGCTCCCTTCTGGAAGCACAGGTGTAGTAATAGATGTAAGAGTTTTTAACAGGCATGGTATAGAAAAAGATGAGAGATCTATAGCTATTGAACGAGCAGAAATAGAAGCTGTTCAAGAAGATAAAAAAGTGGAAGAAGAAATACTTAATAGAAATATTAAATTACGAGCAATTGATTTACTGAATGGCCAAAGTATTAAGAAACAATTTGATAATCTAAAACCTGGAACAACACTAAATGTTAATGATTTTGAAAATTTAACTTTAAACAATTTATGGAAATTGTCTTTAGAAAAAGATGAACTAAATAAAGACTTAGAGAAGTTAAAAAATCAATTTGATGATGCATCGGAAGATATAAAATTAAGATTTGAGGATAAAGTTACAAAAATACAACAAGGAGATGACTTATTACCTACTGTAATGAAAGTTGTAAAAGTTTTTGTTGCTGTAAAAAGAAGATTAATGCCTGGAGATAAGATGGCTGGTAGACACGGAAACAAAGGTGTTGTCAGTAAAATAGTCCCCGTAGAAGATATGCCATACATGCAAAATGGTAAACCCGTTGATATTGTTTTAAATCCTCTAGGTGTTCCAAGTCGTATGAATGTTGGACAAATTCTTGAGACACATCTTGGTTGGTCATGTTCTGAACTGGGTGATCAAATTAAACAATATTTAAAAAATTTTGATAACGAAATAGAAAAAATAAAAGAGAAACTTAAAGAAATTTATGGAGTAACTTATTACGATAATATAATTTCTAAATTATCTAATAAAGAAATTGCGGAGTTAGTTCAGAATTTATCTAATGGTGTTCCGATCGCAACTCCTGTTTTTGATGGAGCAAGCACAGATGATATAAACAAAATGTTAGATTTAGCTAAACTTCCAAATTCCGGACAAACTCATTTATGGAATGGACAAACTGGTGAACGTTTTGATCGACCAGTAACCGTAGGAATAATTTATATGCTTAAATTAAATCATTTAGTTGAAGATAAAATTCATGCTAGGTCTACAGGACCTTACAGTTTAGTAACACAACAGCCATTAGGTGGAAAAGCTCAATTAGGTGGACAAAGATTTGGTGAAATGGAGGTGTGGGCTTTAGAAGCTTATGGTGCATCTTACACTTTACAAGAAATATTAACTGTTAAATCAGATGATGTTGCAGGTAGAACAAAAGTTTATGAAACAATTGTAAAAGGTAATAATAATTTTGAATCAGGTGTGCCCGAGTCATTTAATGTTTTAATTAAAGAAATTAGAGCATTAGGATTAAACATAGAATTAAATTAATTATGGAAAAAAATTTAACAAAAAACTTTGAAAATCAAAATATTACTCAGGAGAATAATTTTGATAGTATTAAAATTACTTTAGCAAGTCCTGAAAAAATTAAATCTTGGTCATATGGTGAAATAAAAAAACCAGAAACAATCAATTATAGAACTTTTAGACCTGAGAAGGACGGCTTATTTTGTTCAAGAATATTCGGACCAGTAAAAGATTACGAATGTCTTTGTGGTAAATATAAAAGAATGAAATTTAGAGGTATAATTTGTGAAAAATGTGGTGTTGAAGTAACTAAATCTAATGTGAGAAGAGAAAGAATGGGACACATTGATCTAGCATGTCCTGTAGCACATATTTGGTTTTTAAAATCACTACCCAGTAGAATTTCTCTAGCAATTGATATGAAATTGAAAGAAGTTGAAAAAGTTTTATACTTTGAAAGCTTTATTGTCGTTGAACCAGGATTAACAACTCTAAAAAAGGGTCAATTAATTTCTGAAGAAGATTTAATTAAAGCACAAGAAGAATTTGGAGAAGATGCTTTTACAGCTGGTATGGGAGCTGAAGCAGTTAGAGAAATTTTAATTAATTTAGATCTAAAAAAAGAACAAAAAAAACTTAGAGAATCATTAGTAGATATTAAATCCAAAGTCACTGAAGAGAGAACAATAAAAAGGTTAAAATTACTCGAGTCATTTATTTCTTCTGGAAATAAACCTGAGTGGATGATTTTGACCTCTGTACCAGTGATTCCCCCAGAATTAAGACCTTTAGTGCCTTTAGATGGTGGTAGATTTGCTACTTCAGACTTGAACGATTTATATAGAAGAGTAATAAATAGAAACAATCGATTAAAAAGACTTTTAGATCTTAAGGCGCCAGATATAATCGTTAGAAACGAGAAAAGAATGCTTCAGGAGTCTGTTGATGCTCTTTTTGATAACGGAAGAAGGGGAAGAGTTATTACCGGCACTGGTAAACGACCATTAAAATCTTTAGCAGAAATGCTTAAAGGGAAACAAGGTAGATTTAGACAGAATTTGTTAGGTAAACGAGTAGATTATTCCGGAAGATCAGTAATTGTAGTTGGCCCTGAATTAAAGCTGCATCAATGCGGCTTACCAAAAAAAATGGCATTAGAATTATTTAAACCTTTTTTATACGCTAGATTAGATAAGCTAGGATTAGCTACTACTATCAAACAAGCTAAGAGGCTAGTAGAAAAAGAAAAAAGTGAAGTATGGGATTCGCTGGAACATATTATTAGAGAACATCCAATTCTTTTAAATAGAGCGCCAACACTACATAGATTAGGTGTGCAAGCTTTTGAAGCTAAACTTATAGAAGGAAATGCGATTGAGCTACATCCATTAGTTTGTGCTGCATTTAATGCAGATTTTGATGGAGACCAAATGGCAGTTCATATACCTTTAAGTTTAGAGGCTCAATTAGAGGCAAGAGTTTTAATGATGTCTACTAATAATATATTAAGCCCATCAAATGGAAAGCCAATAATAGTTCCCAGTCAGGATATTGTTTTAGGAATCTATTATTTATCACAAGCTGATGAAAATGAAAAAAAACCAAAAGGCGTATTTTTAAACATCGAAGAAATAGAACAAGCTCTTGAAAATAAGTCAATAAGTTTACACTCAAAAATAATCTCAACATTTAAAACAGTCGACAAAGACAATAATCCAGTGATAGAAAAATATACAAGTACAGCTGGAAGGTTCTTGTTGGCAAATGTTTTACCAATTAATAAAAATATAAAATTTGCAACGGTAAACAAACTTTTAACAAAAAAAAATGTATCTGAAGTTATTGACACAATATTTAGATTTTGTGGTCAAAAGGAAACGGTTATTTTTTGTGATAAAATAAAAACGTTAGGGTTTAAACATGCATTTAAAGCTGGAATTTCATTTGGTAAAGATGATTTATTAATACCAAAAACTAAGGAGTCTTTGATTAACAACACAAAAAAACAAATCGAAGATTATGAAAAACAATATTCAGATGGCCTTATCACAAGAGGTGAAAAATATAATAAAGTAGTAGATGTCTGGTCGAAATGTACTGACACCGTTGCTAATGAAATGATGAAAGAAATTTCATCAGCTGAAAAAATTTATGAAGATGATAGAATTGAAACAAATTCTGTCTATATGATGGCTGATTCTGGCGCAAGAGGATCGCAAGCTCAAATGAAGCAGTTAGCTGGTATGAGGGGATTAATTGCAAAACCATCAGGGGAAATTATTGAAACACCTATCATATCTAATTTTAAAGAAGGTTTATCAGTACTTGAGTACTTTAATTCAACTCACGGTGCCAGAAAAGGTCTAGCAGACACAGCTCTAAAAACAGCTAATTCAGGATATTTAACAAGAAGGTTATGTGATGTAGCGCAAGATGTTCAAATAACAAAAGCAGCTTGTGATCCAAAAAAAAGATCGTCAGTTTTTATCTCTGAAATTATAGAAGGTGGTAACATTTTAGTAAGTTTATCAGAAAGAGTTTTAGGAAGAGTTATTGCAGAAAATATAAAAAATCCAGTGACTGGTGAAGTTATAATTAAAAAAGACAGATTAATTGATGAATTTGATTGTGAAAAAATTGATGCAGCAGGAGTGAAATCAGTAAATGTATATTCTGTTATTACATGTGCGTCAACTAAAGGTGTATGTCAAATTTGTTACGGAAGAGATTTGGCAAGAGGTAAATTAGTCAGTATTGGTGAAGCAGTGGGAATGATTGCTGCTCAATCTATTGGAGAACCTGGTACACAATTAACAATGAGAACCTTTCACGTGGGTGGTACTGCTCAAATTAAAGAAGAGTCTCAAATAATTGCACAAACTAAAGGTAAACTTAATATTATTAATAAAAATTTGATTGAAGACTCTAAAAAAAATATAATAGTGATGGGTCGAAATACCCAATTAAGCATTGAAGATGATCAACAAAGACAACTTGGAATTTATAAAGTTAACTATGGCTCAAAATTATTTTTTAAAGATGGTGATATGATTGAAAAAGGAAAAAAAATTGCTGAATGGGATCCATATACACTGCCTGTAATTGCTGAAACAGGTGGTGTAGTTAATTACATGGATTTAATGGAAGGTAGTTCCCTTACTGAAACATTAGATGATGCAACAGGATTATCATCAAAATCAGTAACTGACTGGAAATCTTCTTCAAAAAATTCAGAGTTAAAACCTAGGATTACTTTAAGAAATGATAAAGGTGAAATAATAAAAAAAGCCGATGGCAACGAGGCTAGATATTATCTTGTTCCAGATACTGTTCTTTCAGTTAAAGATGGTCAAAAAATATCAGCGGGTGATGTTTTAGCTAGACTTCCAAAAGAAACATCAAAAACAAAAGATATTACAGGAGGATTACCAAGAGTAGCTGAATTATTCGAAGCAAGAAAACCAAAAGATAGCGCAATTATAGCTGAAAATGATGGTGTTATAGAATTTGGAAAAGAAGTTAGAGGTAAACAAAAAATTTCTATTGTTGCTTCAAACGGAGAAACTTCAAATTACCTTATACCAAAAGGAAAACATGTTAATTTTAACCAAGGTGAAAAAATAAAAAAAGGTGAATACTTATTAGATGGAGCTCCTTTACCACATGATATCTTGAGAGTTTTGGGTGTTGAAAAACTAACTGAATATTTCATAACAGAAGTACAAGAAGTCTATAGACTGCAAGGCGTAGTTATAAATGATAAACACATAGAAACAATTGTGAGACAAATGTTAAAAAGAGTTGAAATTAAAGACCCAGGCGAATCCAACTTACTTTCTGGAGAAGTAATTGATTTGTTAGACATTAATTTTATAAATGACAAATTGAGAGAAGAGAAGAAAAAACCTGCTTTATTTGAACGAATTCTATTAGGAATAACTAAAGCTTCTTTACAAACAAATTCATTTATTTCTGCTGCGTCTTTTCAAGAAACTACTAGAGTCTTAACAGATGCTTCAATAAAAGGTAAAGTAGACTCCCTAGAAGGACTAAAAGAAAATGTTATAGTTGGAAGATTAGTTCCAGCTGGAACGGGATTAACAAAAATAGATTGGGATAAGAAGGCTAGGGAGCTAGATAAGTCAAGAATAGAGGAACTAAAAAAACAAGAGCTAGAATCCGCTGCTACAGCGACAGAACAACCGGCTTAAATTTAATCAATACCCTATTAAATATTGACTTTTATGCATTCAATGTTAGTTTACGACAATTTTTGAATGTTAGAAGTAAGGCGTATTAAAACCTTAAACACTAACTAAAAATATATCAAGGCTGTCTTCGCTTTAACTTCAAAATTTTATTATGCCGACTATTAATCAATTGATTAAAAAAAGTAGAATTAAACCTATTGCTAGAAATAAAGTTCCAGCACTTGAAAAACAACCACTTAAACGTGGTGTGTGTGTTAAAGTTTATACAACAACACCTAAAAAACCTAACTCAGCATTAAGAAAAGTTGCAAGGGTTAGACTATCTAACGGTTTTGAAGTTACAGCTTATATACCAGGTGAGGGACATAATTTACAAGAACACTCTGTAGTTTTATTACGTGGTGGTCGTGTAAAAGATTTACCAGGTGTTCGTTACCACATTTTAAGAGGTAACTTGGATACACAAGGTGTTGCAAATCGTAAACAAAGAAGATCGTTATACGGAGCGAAAAAACCAAAATAATTTATGTCTAGAAAAAGAAAAGCTCCAGTTAGAAAAGTTTATCCTGATCCAAAATTTCATTCTGAAGTTGTTTCAAAATTTATAAATTCAATTATGTATGACGGCAAAAGATCAACAGCAGAAAAAATTCTTTATGATGCTCTAGATAAAATTAAATCAAAAAATAACGAAGATCCATTAAAACTTTTTAATACAGCTATTAGTAACGTTAAACCAAATTTAGAATGTAGATCTAGAAGAGTTGGTGGAGCCACATACCAAGTTCCTGTAGAAGTTAAAGCAAAAAGAGGCCAAGCTTTAGCTTTGAGATGGTTGATGGATGCAACACGTAAAAGAAAAAATAAAACAATGGCAGAAAAATTATACGCAGAACTTTTAGATGCTTCTCAAAACAAAGGTTCAGCAATTAAAAAAAGAGAAGACACACATAAAATGGCAGAATCCAATAAAGCTTTTGCGCATTTTAGATGGTAAACTTTTATGGCTACTAAATATACGTTAGATAAATATAGAAACATTGGTATCATGGCTCATATAGATGCTGGTAAAACAACTACGACAGAAAGAATTTTATATTATACGGGCAAAAGTCATAAAATTGGTGAAGTTCATGACGGTGCCGCAACAATGGATTGGATGGAACAAGAACAAGAGAGAGGCATCACAATTACTTCTGCCGCAACAACTTGTTTCTGGAACGATCATAGAATTAATATTATAGACACACCAGGTCACGTTGATTTTACTATTGAAGTTGAAAGATCTTTAAAAGTTTTAGATGGCGCAGTTTGTGTTTTTGACGGTGTTGCAGGTGTTGAACCTCAATCTGAAACAGTTTGGAGGCAAGCTGACAAATACAAAGTTCCAAGGATATGTTTTGTTAATAAACTTGATCGTACAGGTGCCGATTTTTATCGTTGTGTTGATATGATTAAAGATAGACTTGGATGTAAACCTCTGGTTTTACAACTTCCTGTTGGCTCAGAAGCTGATTTAAAAGGGGTAATTGATTTAGTGAAAATGAAAGCTGTTATTTGGCAGAATGAGGATCTTGGTGCTAAATTTGATGTTGTTGATATTCCTGATGACCTTAAAGAAAAAGCGAATACATATAGAAAAGAACTTGTTGAAGCTGCAGTTGAGCAAGATGAAAAATTAATGGAAGAATATTTAGATGGTAAAGAACCTTCAGAATCAGACTTAATTAAATGTATTAGAAAAGGAACACTAGGTTTTAGTTTTGTTCCAATTACAACAGGATCAGCTTTTAAAAACAAAGGCGTCCAACCTTTACTAGATGCAGTAATAGATTATTTGCCAAGTCCTCTAGATATTGGATCGATAGAAGCAACTAAACTAAATTCTGATGATAAATTAGAAATGAAATTTAATGATAATGAACCATTTTCAGCTTTAGCTTTTAAAGTAGCCAATGACCCGTTTGTAGGATCACTAACATTCATTAGAATTTACTCAGGTAAAATTCAAGCAGGTACATCTGTATATAATTCATCAAAAGAAAAAACAGAAAGAGTAGGAAGAATGCTTTTAATGCATGCTAATAGTAGAGAAGATATTAAAGAGGCAACTACAGGTGACATTGTAGCATTAGCTGGATTAAAGCATACTATCACTGGTCACACATTATGTAACGAAAATAAACCTATTTTGTTAGAACCGATGGAATTTCCTGATCCCGTTATAGAAATTGCTGTAGAACCAAAAACAAAAGCTGACCAAGAAAAAATGGGTGAAGCACTAGGTAGGCTAGCTAAAGAAGACCCTTCTTTTAGAGTCACGTCAGACGAGGAGTCAGGTCAAACAATTATTAAAGGGATGGGAGAATTACACCTTGATATTATTGTTGATAGAATGAAAAGAGAATTTAAAGTTGAAGCAAATGTTGGAGCACCTCAAGTTGCTTATAGAGAAACAATACTCAGTGCCACAGAAGTTACTTACATTCATAAAAAACAAAGTGGAGGATCAGGTCAATTTGCAAAAGTTACATTGAGTGTAGAGCCTTTAGAACCAGGGCAAGGCAGAGAAGTTGAAAATAAGATTAAAGGTGGATCTATACCTAAAGAATTCATACCTGGTGTAGAAAAAGGAGTGTTAAGTGTTGCTGAAAGTGGAATATTAGCAGGCTTTCCAGTAATCGATTATAAAGTTACAATTTTAGACGGTTTACATCACGATGTTGACTCAAGTGTATTGGCTTTCGAAATTGCTTCAAGAATGTGTTTTAGAGAAGCATGTACAAAAGCTACTTTAAAATTACTAGAGCCAATGATGAAAGTTGAAGTGGTTACACCAGAAGATTTTATGGGAGATGTTATAGGTGACTTAAATAGCAGACGTGGTCAAGTCGCTTCTACAGAAGCAAGAGGAAACGCAACTGCTATTAATGCTACAGTGCCGCTAGCAAACATGTTTGGTTACATAAATAATTTAAGATCCTCTACGCAAGGCAGAGCTCAATATACAATGCAATTTAGTCATTACGATAAAGTTCCTCAAAATGTTCAGGACGAAGTAACAAAGAAATTAGCTTAATTTTATGGAAAACCAAAATATTAGAATTCACCTGAAGGCTTACGACAACAAGATACTAGATCTATCAACGGAGGAAATTGTAAATACAGCAAAAAGAACTGGTGCTCAAGTTAAAGGTCCAATACCCTTACCAACTAGAATCGAGAGATATACAGTACTTAGATCTCCTCATATTGATAAAAAAAGTCGAGAACAATTTGAATCAAGAACGCACAAAAGATTAATAGATATTATAGAACCAACACCGCAGACAGTTGAAGCTCTAATGAAATTAGATTTAGCTTCAGGTGTAGATATTGAAATAAAAATTTAAAATTATGACTATAGGATTAATAGGAACAAAAATTGGAATGACCAGAGAGTTTATGGAAAGCGGTCAATCTGTTCCTGTCACAGTTATAAAAGTTGAAAAAGGTAGAGTTTTAGACATTATATCTAAGGATAAAAGAGGATACAGCGCCATCAAACTTGGTTTTTTTAGATTAAAAAATTCTAAATTAACCAAACAAATGAAAGGTTACTTTACTAAAAAAAATACTGAACCTAAAAAAATTCTTAAAGAATTTAGAGTTAAAAATACTGAAGAATATAAAGAAGGAAATGAATTAGGATTAGAAATTTTTAAAGATAAAAAATTTTTAGACGTAAGATCAAAAACGATAGGTAAAGGATTTGCAGGTGTGATGAAAAGATGGAATTTTGGTGGATTAAGAGCATCACATGGTGTTTCTGTATCACATAGGTCACATGGTTCCACAGGTCAGAGACAGGATCCTGGTAAAGTTTTTAAAGGAAAAAAAATGGCTGGCCATATGGGCGATAAGTTAAGAACAATGTTAAATTTAGAAATTGTAAAATCTGATTTAGAAAATAACTTATTGTATTTAAAAGGATCAATACCAGGCTCTAAAAATTCTACAGTAATTCTTAGAGAGGCAGTTAAAGACATAACTAGAAAAACATTAAAAGAAAAGCATGAAGCTAAAATTAAAGCAGCAGCTGCAAAAAAGGGTAAGAAATAAATGAAATTTCCACTTTTAAATATTGACGGTTCAAAAGCTGAAACGATCGAAATTTCAGATAAAATTGTTAAACTTAAGGTAAATCATAAATTAATTAAATTTGTAATAGATTGGCAATTTAATCATTCAAAACCTAGAACAGCTAAGACAAAACAGAGAAATGAAATAAGAGGATCTACAAAAAAAATAGCCCCTCAAAAGGGTGGTGGAGGAGCAAGACATGCAAGTAAGAAAGCTCCATTATTTGTTGGTGGTGGTGTAGCACATGGACCCAAAGGATCTAAATATAAAGTTAAAAAGATTAATAAAAAAGTAAGAAAATTAGCATTAGCACAGACACTTTCTAAAAAGAATTCAGATAAGAGTTTACATATATTAGCTGATGTAAAAAAAGAGGTTAAAAAAACTAAAGAATTTAATAATTTTTTAGAGAAAAATAAACTGGATAACGCTTTGATAATTTCTGATTCTGATTCTATGAAAAATATTAATAAATCAGCTAGAAATATTAAAAATATCAAATTAATTAAAGATGAGGGAACTAATATTTATGATCTTTTTAAATACAAAAATGTAATCATTACTTCTTCTTCCGCAAAAAAAATACAAGATAGGATTTTAAATGAAAAAAATTAATCACATAGACTCTATAAGACATCCTATTATAACAGAAAAAGCTACAATATTATCTGAGCAAAATAAAACTGTATTCAAAGTTCATGAAAAAGCTAATAAAAAAACTATTAAAAAAAATATAGAAAAACTATTTAAAGTGAACGTTATTAAAGTAAATATAATTAATCAAAAATCTAAACTTAAGATTAAACAGGGAAAAAAATCTATAAAAAGTGGATATAAAAAAGCAATAATAACTCTAAAAAAAGGTCAAAGTATAGATCTTACAACGGGCATTTAATTTTATGGCATTAAAAACTTTTAAACCCTATACAAAATCTACTAGAGGTACGGTAGTAGTTGATAAAAGCGAATTATGGAAAGGCTCTTCTTATAAACCTTTAACTAAAGGTCAGCATGTTACTGGAGGAAGAAATAATGCTGGTCGTATAACTTCAAGACATATGGGTGGTGGATCTAAACATAAATTTAGGGTTATTGATTTCTTTAGAAAAAAGAAAAATATGAAAGCAACAGTAGATAGAATTGAATATGATCCTAACAGAACAGCTTATATTGCTCTAATAACTTATGAAGATAAGGAAAAAACTTATATTATTTCTCCGCAAGGTTTAAAAATTGGAGACACGATAGAATCAGGCAAAAATGCTGAAATAAAAATTGGGAACTCATTAGAATTAAAAGATATTCCTCAAGGTACAGCTATACACAATGTTGAGCTAATCCCTGGGAATGGTGGTAAACTCGCTAGGTCAGCTGGATCTTCAATTACTTTATCAGGTTATGATGGTGATTACGCCATATTAAAACTATCTTCAGGAGAAACTAGAAAAGTAAATAGTTCTTGCGTAGGAACAATTGGTACGGTCTCTAATCCTGACCAAAAAAATGTTAAAATTGGTAAGGCAGGAAGAAATAGATGGAGGGGTAAAAGACCTCAAACTAGAGGAGTTGCAATGAACCCAGTAGATCACCCACATGGTGGTGGTGAAGGAAAAACATCGGGCGGAAGAAGTCCAGTTTCCCCATGGGGTCAATCAGCAAAAGGTTTAAAAACAAGAAGACCTCAAAGAAGTGATAAACTTATTATAACTAGAAGAAAGAAAAGGAAAAGATAATGGCCAGATCAGTGTGGAAGGGTCCGTTTGTGCATCCAAGTCTACTTAAAAAAATAGACAAGTTAAAAGATGCGCCTAACAAAAAACCAATTAAAACTTGGTCAAGACACTCTACTATTATACCTGACTTTGTGGGACATAGTTTTATGATACATAACGGCAAATCATTTATACCAATAACTATATCAGAAGAAATGGTAGGCCATAAATTAGGTGAATTTGCACCAACAAGAACTTTTAAAGGCCATACTCCAGCAGATAAAAAAGCAGCTGCACCAGCCTCTAAACCAGCAGGAGATAAGAAATAATGGATAAAAATAATTCTTTAGTAAAAGCAATAAATAAAAATGTGAGAACAAGTCCAAGAAAACTTGCACTAGTTTGTAATTTTATAAAAGGAAAGAAAGCAGATATAGCTTTAAGAGATTTAGAGTTTTCAAGAAAAAGAATAGCAAAAGATGTCAGTAAGACAGTAAAATCAGCAATATCTAATGCTGAAAATAATTATCAATTTGATATTGATAATCTTTTTGTAAAAGAAGCTTATGTTGGAAAGTCATTGGTAATGAAGAGATTTAGACCTAGAGCAAAAGGTAGAGCAAGCCCTATTAAAAAACCATTTAGTAGAATAACTATAGTATTAGAAGAAAAAAAAGAAAAAAAGGTGAATAAATAATGGGTCAAAAAATAAATCCAATTGGATTAAGATTAGGAATAAATAGAGGCTGGGACTCTACTTGGTTTGCTAAGAAAAAAGATTTTGGTAGATATTTAATAGAAGACTTTAAAATAAGAAATTATATAAAGAAAAATATTACTAACTCTGGTGTTTCTGAAATTATAATTGAGAGATCCTCAAAGAAATGTACAGTTTCTATACACACTTCTAGACCTGGATTTGTAATCGGAAAAAAAGGAGCCGATATAGAGAAAATTAAAAAAAATATAATGAAAATTACTGCAAGTGACGTAAATGTAAATATTAAAGAAATAAAAAAACCAGAATTAAATTCAAATTTAGTAGCGGAAAATATCGCTCAACAATTAGTTAAAAGAATTGCATACAGAAGAGCAATGAAAAGAGCTATGCAATCTGCAATGAGATTAAATGCTAAAGGAATTAAAGTAATGTTAAGTGGCCGTTTAGCTGGTAATGAAATAGCAAGAACTGAATGGTTAAGAGAAGGAAGCATACCATCACATACATTAAGAGCAGAAATTGATTATGGTGTAGCTGAGGCTTTAACAACTTACGGGATCATTGGTGTTAAAGTTTGGATTTATAAAGGTGAATTAATGGCTAAAGATGTTGAAAAAGAAAAAAAAGAAAGGGTGAAAAGTGCTACAGCCAGTCAGAACTAAATTTAGAAAAGCTTTCAAAGGAAGAATACACGGTAAGGCAGCTAGAGCCGTAAAATTGAATTATGGTCAGTTTGGATTAAAAGCAATAGAACCTGAAAGAATAATTGGTAAACAAATAGAGGCTGCAAGAGTAGCATTAACTAGATATATGAAAAGAACCGGTAAAGTTTGGACGAGAATATTTCCAAATATTCCTGTATCTAAAAAACCAACAGAGGTTAGAATGGGTAAGGGAAAAGGATCTCCAGAATACTATGCGTGCAGAGTAAAACCAGGAAGAATAATATTTGAAATAGATGGCGTGAGTGAAGAAATTGCTAAAGAAGCTTTGTATAAAGCTTCAGCTAAATTACCAATTAAAACAAAATTTGTGAAACGTTAAAATGAGCAAAAAAAAAGAAGATAAAAAATTAACTAAAGATCAAGCTGAAAAAAAAATATTAACGCTAAAAAAAGACTTATTTAACATAAGGTTTAAAAAAATTAATAACCAAATAAATAATCCTGCTCAGTATAACCAGATAAAAAAAAGTATTGCTAGATTATATACAACAATAAAGAATACAAAATGACAAAAAAAACTTTAAAAGGAACTGTTACAAGTGCTAAAAATAACAAAACTATAGTTGTGGAAGTAACACGTAAATTTAAACATCCATTTTATGAAAAAGTGATTAAAAGATCAAAAAAATATCACGCTCATGATGAAAAAAATAAATTTAAAGAAGGACAAAAAGTTATAATAGTTGAAAGTAAACCATTTTCAAAAAAGAAAACCTGGCAGGTAGTAGAATAATGATTCAGATACAAACAGAATTAACTGTTGCAGATAACACTGGAGCAAAAAGAGTTGAATGTATTAAAGTTCTAGGTGGATCTAAAAGAAGATATGCATCTGTGGGTGATATAATTGTTATAAGTGTAAAAGACGCAATACCAAAAGGTAAAGTAAAAAAAGGAGCAGTACACAAAGCAGTTGTTGTTAGAACAAGAAAAGAAATATTTAGAAATGATGGCTCTAAAGTACAATTTGATAAAAATGCTGTAGTTCTTACTGATGATAAAGGTGAGCCTATTGGAACAAGAATTTTTGGTCCTGTTACAAGAGAACTAAGAAGTAGAGGACATACTAAAATAATATCACTAGCTCCGGAGGTACTATAATGATGATTTTAAAAAAAGGAGCTCAAGTAAAAATTATCTCTGGTAAAGATAAAGGTAAAACTGGTGAAATATTGGAAATTAATAGAAAGCTTAATAAAATAAAAGTAAAAGCAATTAATATGGTTAAAAAACACACAAAACCTACCAAAGAAAATAAAGGCGGCATTATTTCAAAAGAAAGTTTCATACATCAGTCAAATGTTAAAAATATCGATATTAAAAAAAAGGTAAAACAAGTAGGTAAAAAATAATGTCAAGATTAAAATCAACTTATGATAATGAAATTGTTTCAAAACTTATGAGCAAACTGTCTCTTAAAAATAAACATGATGTCCCTAAAATTGAAAAAATCATATTAAATATGGGTCTAGGAGAAGATGCTTCGGATGGCAAAAAACTTAAAGCATGTGTTGATGATATGGCACTTATAGCTGGGCAAAAACCTATAATTACAAAATTTAAAAAATCAATTTCAAATTTTAAAACTAGAAAAGGTTCGAATGCTGGTGTCAAAGTAACTTTAAGATCACATAAAATGTATGAATTTATCGATAGATTGGTAAATATTGCGTTACCTCGTATTAAAGATTTTAGAGGTTTATCCGCGAAAGGTATTGATAACTCATTCAATTATTCATTTGGAGTTAAAGAACATATTGTTTTTCCAGAGGTTAATTTTGATAAAGTTGATAAAATTAGAGGTTTAGATATTACAGTTGTAACATCGAGTAAAAGTAAAGAAGGAACATTAGAAATGTTGAAAGAATTTAATTTTCCTTTAAATGATAAAAAAAACTAAGGATATAGATGGCCAAAACAAGCGCAGTACAAAAAAACTTAAAACGTATTAAATTAGTGAAAAAGTTTGCTAAAAAAAGAGCTGCTTTAAAAACAATTATTAATAATAAAAAATTAGAGCTATCAGAGAGATTTGAAGCTCAATTAAAGTTGAATAAATTACCAAAAAATTCAGCAAAAATTAGAATAAGAAATAGATGCGAGGTATCTGGTAGACCTCACGGAGTATATAGAAAATTAAAAATATCAAGAATAGCACTAAGAGACATGGCGTCTTCAGGTAAAATTCCTGGTATGACTAAATCAAGCTGGTAGGAGAAATATGACATTTACAGATCCGATAGGTGATATGTTTTCAAGAATAAGAAATGGTCAAATGAGATCATTAAATTCTGTTGAAATCCCTTCATCTAATTTTAGAAAAAATATTTTAGAAATCTTAAAAAACGAAGGTTATATAAAAGATTTCTTTATTGATAAATCAGAAAATAATAAAACAAGTTTAAAGGTAACTCTTAAATATTATGAAGGTTATCCTGTTATAAAAGAAATAAAAAGAATTTCAAAACCAGGAAGAAGAGTTTATTCAAGAGCTACTAGCATACCCAAAGTTATGAATGGACTTGGTTTAGCTATACTTTCAACACCTAAAGGTGTAATGAGTGATGTTGAAGCAAGAAAAAATAACATCGGTGGCGAAATAATTTGTAGAGTATTTTAATGTCTAAAATTGGAAAAAAAAATATACTAATACCTAAAGAATCTTCAATTAAAATTGAAGGTGCTAATTTAACAATTACAGGCCCTAAAGGTACAAAAACATTGACTATAAACGATAAGATATTTTCTTCAAAACTTAATGAAAGCGAATTTCATATCGAGCCATTACAAAAGAAAATTGACAAACAAACTTCAATAATGTGGGGTACTTACAGAAGTTTGATTAATAATGCTGTTACAGGTGTATCAAATGGTCATGAAAAAATTTTAGAATTAAATGGAGTAGGTTTTAGAGCAAATTTAAAAGGTGACATTTTGAACCTTCAAATTGGCTTTAGCCATGATGTTAACTTTAAAATATCTAAAGACATTAAAATTACTGTAGAAAAACAAACTATAATTAAAATTACCGGAGTTGATAAAGAATTGGTGTCAAAAACTGCTGCGGATATTAAAAACTTAAAACCAGTAGAGCCTTATAAAGGCAAAGGAATTAAAGAAAGAGGTCAATTTGTTTTGAGAAAAGAAGGTAAAAAAAAGTAGGAAATATGAAAAAAATCAATAATAAAATTAAAAGAAAATTAAGAAATAGAAAAAAACTTAAGAATGTAAGTGTAAATAAATTCAGAATTTCTGTTTCCAAGTCTTTAAACAACCTTTCAGCACAAATTATTGATGACTCTCAAAAAAAACATTGGTTTCAGTCTCGTCTACTGAAAAAGAAATAAAAGCTAAAAAAGTTAAAAAAATGGAAAAATCAAGTTTAATTGGAGAAATTTTAGCTAAAAGAGCTAAAGAAAAAAATATTAGCGAAGTTTATTTTGACAGAGGGGAAAACAAGTACCATGGAAGAGTTAAGACTTTCGCTGAAACGTTAAGAAAAAATGGATTAAAATTTTAATATGGCTGATTATAAAAAAGTTGAAAGTGATATAAAAGAGAAATTAGTTGCAATAAACAGAATTACTAAAGTTGTAAAAGGTGGACGAAGATTTGGTTTTGCAGCATTAATGGTTGTTGGTAATCAAAAAGGCTCAATTGGAATTGGTCAAGGTAAATCTAAGCAGGTTCCTGATGCTATAAAAAAAGCCACTGAAGACGCAAAAAGAAATTTAACTAAAATTCCTTTAAAAGAAGGCAGAACACTTCATCATGATGTTAAAGGGAAAAACGGTGCTGGAAAAGTTATTTTGAGAGCTGCCCCAGCTGGAACTGGTATTATTGCAGGTGGTCCGATAAGATCTGTTTGTGAAGTTTTAGGAATCCAAGACGTAGTTGCTAAATCTTTGGGTTCTGCAAATCCTCATAACGTATTAAAAGCTTGTGTCGATGGATTGAAATCACAAAATTCTCCAAAAATTTTATCAGCAATAAGAGGAAAAAAAATATCTGACATAATTTTGAAAAGAGAGGCTAAATAAATGCAATTAAATAGTTTAGTAAAAAATAATAAAAAAAAAATTAGAGTTGGAAGAGGTATTGG
The DNA here is from genome assembly GCA_045566115.1 of Candidatus Pelagibacter sp. Taxonomy (GTDB): domain Bacteria; phylum Pseudomonadota; class Alphaproteobacteria; order Pelagibacterales; family Pelagibacteraceae; genus Pelagilacustribacter. The sequence continues at coordinate 17,859 of JBJLEC010000002.1, forward strand.
TAGTGGTAAGGGTAAAACTTCTTCAAGAGGGCATAAAGGTCAAAAATCTAGATCTGGTGTTGCAGTCAAAAGTTTTGAAGGAGGTCAAATGCCTCTTTATAGAAGATTACCTAAAAGAGGTTTTAAATCATTAAACAAAAACAACGTTGCTATTTTGAATTTATCTAAAATTCAAAGTATAATCGAAAAAACAAAAAATGGTTTAAAAAATACTCTTGATCTAAAGATTTTAAAGGAAAAAAATTTAATTAATAATAAATTTTTAAAGTTAAAAATTTTAGGTTCCGGTGAGTTAAAAAATAGTATAGAGATTTCTGCTCATTTTGCATCAAAACAAGCTTTATCTAAAATTGAAAAAGCTGGTGGAAAAATCAACATAGTTAAAAAATAATTTTTATGTCTAGTGAATCACTTAACTCTACCGGTGCTTTTAGTCAGGCAAATGATTTAAAAAGTAGAATATTATTCACTATATTAATTTTAATAATTTATAGACTTGGAACATACGTTCCGCTTTCAGGTATCGACCCTTTAGCTTTAAAAGAAATTATGGCCTCAAGTCAAAAAGGTTTGCTTGGAATGTTTAATATGTTTTCTGGTGGAGCGGTAACCAGAATGGCAATTTTTGCACTTGGTATTATGCCATATATTTCTTCTTCAATTATTGTACAATTACTAACAGGTGTATCTGACTATTTTAAAAATTTAAAAGAACAAGGTGAAACTGGTAGAAAAAAAATTACGCAAATTACTAGATATGGAACTGTACTAATTGCTTGTTTACAAGGTTATGGAGTTTCGGTTGGCTTAGAAAACGCGGGAAACCTAGTAATAGAACCAGGTCTATCATTTAGAATAATAACAACAATTTCATTAGTAGCCGGTACAACTTTTTTAATGTGGTTAGGTGAACAAATTACTTTAAGAGGTGTTGGAAACGGAATTTCGTTAATTATCTTTTCTGGTATTGTAGCGGAAATTCCAAGAGCTTTAGCTTCAACTTTTGAATTAGGGAGAACAGGCGCTTTATCTGCTTTAATGATTGTTGCTATTTTTATTTTGGTAATCTTTACAGTTTTATTTATTGTTTTTTTCGAAAGAGCTATGAGAAAAATTTTAATTAATTACCCAAAAAGACAAGTTGGAAATAAAATGTATGGTGGTGAGTCTTCTCATTTACCATTAAAAATAAATACAGCTGGAGTTATACCAGCAATTTTTGCATCTGCATTACTGTTATTGCCGGTCACAATCTCAAATTTTGGTTTTGCAGAATCTGATGCATTTATAAAAATCTCATCAATGTTTACACAAGGACAACCCTTGTACATGTTGCTTTATGCATCAGGAATTATTTTCTTTTCTTTTTTTTATACGTCAATTGTTTTTAATCCAAAAGAGACATCAGAAAATTTACGAAAATATGGAGGATATATCCCTGGCATAAGACCTGGAGAAAGAACGGCAGAATATATTGAAACAATTTTAACAAGATTGACTACTGTTGGAGCATTATACTTAACATTTGTTTGTTTGATGCCTGAATTTTTAATTGCAAAATATCCAATACCATTTTATTTAGGCGGTACTTCAATTTTGATTGTAGTTGTTGTTGCAATGGATACTGTAACACAAGTGCAAACAAGGTTAATGAGCTCTCAATATGAGTCACTAATTAAAAAAACTAAATTTGGTAAATAGTTAAATTAATGAATATTGTTATTTTTGGTCCTCCTGGTGCAGGAAAAGGAACGCAATCGAAATTCATAGTTAAAAAATTTAACCTATTTCAACTTTCTACAGGTGAACTTTTAAGAAACGAAATTATTAATAAAACTCAATTAGGCCTAAATATTTCTTCAACAATGAATAGTGGGAATTTAGTCTCAGATAATATTGTAAGTGACTTAATTGAAAAATATATTTCAAATAATAATTTTAATGATAGACTTATTTTTGACGGTTACCCAAGAAATATAAGCCAAGCTGAAAACTTAAATTTACTTTTAAAAAAATATAATAAAAAATTAGATTTAGTTTTAAAATTATCAGTACCAATTGATATAATTAAAAAAAGAATTACTGGTAGATCAATTTGTTCAATATGTGGAAAAATTTATAATGAATATTTTAATCCGGCTCCAATTAATGCCAATTGTTGTTCCTCAAAATATTTACAAAAAAGAACCGATGATACTTTAGATATCGCCATATCCAGATATGAAAACTATGAAAAGAATATAAAACCTGTAACAGACTTCTATAAAGAAACTAAATTATTGAAAGTGGTAAATGGAGAAACCTCAATAATGGCTATTACTAAAGAAATTAGTGGCTTAATTGAAGCTGTAAAGGGTTGACTTTAGGTGATTACACAATATAAATACGCAGTAAAATAGAATTCATTAATATATGGCTCGTATAGCAGGAATAAATATTCCACAAAATAAGGTTGTTAGCATTGCACTAACTTACATTCATGGTATAGGCCCACATTTTTCAAAAAAAATTTGTGAGAAACTAGATATTCCAAATTCAAAAAGAGTTAACGAATTAACTGAAGAACAAGTTTTAAAAATAAGAGAATTCATTGATGCCAACCATAAAGTAGAAGGTGATTTAAGAAGAGAAGTTTCAATTAATATAAAAAGACTTGTAGATCTTGCGTGTTATAGAGGTACAAGGCATAAAAAAAAATTACCAGTTAGAGGCCAAAGAACCCAATGTAATGCAAGAACCAGAAAAGGTAAAGCAATCGCTATTGCTGGAAAAAAATTAACTCCACTTAAAAAATAAGTTTTGTATGAATAAAAAAAACGAAACAGTTGATAAAAAAACAGAAATAAAAAAAGCTGAAACTAAAAAAGTCTCTACTTTAAAAAAAAAGAAAAAAATTAAAAAAAATATTACTTCTGGAATAGCTTATGTTTACTCAACATTTAATAATACAATTATATCAATCGCTGACGAGAATGGTAACGTAGTTTCTTGGTCATCAGCTGGTGCAAAAGGTTTTAAAGGTTCAAGAAAATCAACTCCGTATGCTGCTCAAGTAGCTGCAGATGATGCTGGTGCAAAAGCTTTTGAACAAGGATTAAGAACTTTGACAGTTCAAGTAAAAGGACCTGGTTCAGGACGAGAAACAGCCTTACGTTCATTGCAGTCAAGAGGTTTTAAAATTTTATCAATTAAGGACACTACGCCTATGCCGCATAATGGTGCAAGACCGCCAAAAAGAAGGAGAGTATAATGCAGACCACATCTAATGTTATTGACAAAAACTGGAAAGCTTTGATTAAACCTAATAAACTCGACATTACTAGCAATGAAGATAAAACTATTGCTAAAGTTGTAGCAGAACCATTGGAAAAAGGTTTTGGTCAGACAATTGGAAATTCTTTAAGAAGAATTTTACTTTCTTCAATACAAGGCGCTGCCGTGACAGCCATTCAAATTGATGGTGTATTACATGAATTTTCATCTATTAAAGGTGTTAGAGAAGATGTTACTGATATTGTTTTAAACGTAAAAAATTTAGCAATTAAATGTTCTTCATCTAGTTCTAAAAAAATTATCTTAGATATTAAAGGACCGAAAGAGGTTAAAGCTAAAGATATAACTCTCGTACCTGAAGTTGAAATTTTAAATCCAGAACAAACAATCTGTAACTTAGATGAAAAAACAAATTTTCATATGGAATTAATTGTAAGTAATGGAAAAGGATATGTTCAATCTCCTAAAAATAAATCAGATGATAGCCCATTAGGATTAATTTCAATTGACTCTTTATTTAGTCCAGTTAAAAAAGTTTCATTTTCAGTTGAAAATACAAGAGCTGGCAGTGCTTTAGATTATGATAAACTAGTAATGACTGTTGAAACTAACGGAACTGTTGATGCTGAAGAAGCTATTGCTTATTCTGCAAGAATTTTTCAAGATCAACTTTCCATGTTTGTAAATTTTGAAGATCCTCAAGAAATTATTCAAGAAGTCAAATCTTCAGAGCCTGAATTTAATAGAAATTTACTTAAAAAAGTCGAGGAACTTGAGTTATCCGTTAGATCAATGAATTGCTTGAAGAATGATAATATAATTTATATTGGAGATTTAGTCCAAAAAACTGAACCAGAGATGCTAAGAACACCTAATTTTGGAAGAAAATCGCTCAATGAAATTAAAGAAGTGTTAAATACAATGTCTTTGTTTCTAGGTATGGAGATACCTAATTGGCCACCTGATAATATTGCTGAAATGTCAAAGAAACTAGAAGAAAATAATTACTAATGAGACACGGTATAGGTTATAGAAAATTAAATAAGACAGGTGAACATAGAAAGGCATTATTTAAAAATATGCTTAACTCATTAATTAAATATGAGCAAATTATCACCACACTGCCAAAAGCAAAAGAACTAAAACCCCAAATAGACAAAGTTATAACTATTGGAAAAAAAAATATTTTAAGCAATAAAAAAAGATTATTTTCAAAATTGCAGGATAAAAAATCAGTAATTAAAGTTTTTGACGAACTATCAAAAAGATATAGTTCTAGAAACGGCGGTTATTCTAGAGTTCTGAAAGCAGGTTTTAGAACAGGTGATGATGCTCCTATGGCTGTAATAGAATTAGTGGATAGAAACCCTGAAGCTAAAAAAGTTGATAAACCTAAAAAAACAGTTTCTAAAGAGAAAATAAAAAATACTCAAACTGAACAAAAAGCATTAAGCAAATAGTTTTAGCTATGCATGCCCCAAAAAGTTAAAGTTAAACAGGATTATCATAATAGTCGCTTTGATAGATGGTTTAAAACAAATATAATCGATCTACCTCAATCATTAATTCAAAAAATTTTAAGACTTAATAAAATAAAGGTAAATAGAAAAAAAGTTAAGACATCATATCGTGTTCAGTCAGGTGATTTAGTAGAGATTTATGATATTTCTAAATTTAAAATTTCTGATCGACCAAAAAAAATAAAATACAAACCTTCTCGTCAAGAGGTTGATATTTACGATGATTATATTTTAGAAAATAATAATAATTTTATAGTCATTAATAAACCTAGAGGAATAGCCGTACAAGCTGGAACCAAATCATTTAGAAATATTATAGATGTTTTAAAAGATTCAAAATATTTTGAAAACACTAAACCATTTATTGTTCATAGATTAGATAAAGAAACTTCTGGAGTTCTTATAGTTGCTAAAAATAGAGAATATGCTCAACTTTTTACTTCTTTATTTAGAATTAGAAAAATTCATAAAACATATATTGCGTTAACGCATGGGAAAATTTCTAAAGATCTTAAAACGCTTAAAGATGACTTGATTACTATTGATAATGGTAAAAAAATAATTCAAAAAGCTATTTCACATTTGAGATTACTCAAAACATCTTCAAATTTTTCTTACGTGGAATTAAACCCTATTACTGGACGAAAACATCAACTTAGAAAACAACTTTATAATATTGGAAATCCTATTGTTGGAGACGACAAATATTTTATTAATAGAAGAGCAGATAAAATGAAAATTAAAAATAAGAATTTATTATTACATGCATACAAAATTAAGTTTATGATTAATAATATGCAGTACAATTTTAAAGCAGAGTACGATAGTGAATTTGAAAATTTTCTAAAAAAAAACTTTTAAATTTTATTTATATTTTTTACAAATATATTCACTAATTCCTTTTCGAAATTTTTAGGAACAATTTTTCTTTCCAAAAAAACAGACGTAATTTTTTTGTTGTCTAATCCACATGGTACAATTTTAAGATATTCTTTAAGGTTATTTGAAATATTTATAGAGAATCCGTGAAAAGCGACCCATCTAGAAACACGCAATCCTATAGCTGCTATCTTTTTTCCTTTAACCCAAATACCTATATTTTTTTTATCTTTTTTTGCGTTAATTTTTAAAATTTTAAGAAATTCAATTATAGTAGTTTCAATTGTATTAATAAATTTTCTTATATCTTTTTTTCGATTATTCAAATTTAGTACAAAATATATAATTTTTTGACCTGGGTTATGTAATGTAATTTTTCCACCTCTATTAGTTCTTATAATTTTAATAGTTTTATCGATTATTTCATTTTGCTTAAAACTTACCCCAGCTGTATATGTTTTTGGATGTTCTAAAATCCATATTAATTCTCTATTATCTCCATTTTTAACCTCCTTTACTCTTTTATTCAGAAAAAGCATCGCTTTTTCGTAAGGTATAGGTTTTTTGGTTAATTTAATTTCAACACTCATTTAAATTGAATTTTATCACTTTATAGACTAATAGTCTCAGAAAACTTTAAGAGGTATTTATGGCTTTGTTAAAGTCGACTGGAAATAAAAAAGTAAATTTAGATTTTAACAAAGAATTTATCAATACTTTTAGTGAAAAAATTGAGAATGGTAATATAGAGTTTATCAATCAAACTCTTAAAGATTTACATGAAGCTGATGTTGCTAATTTAATTGAAAATTTAAACCCAAATACTAGAATTAAATTAATAGAACTTGAAGCTTTTAATATTAATCCAGAAATTTTTGTAGAATTAAACGAGTCTATTCAAAGTGAAGTTCTTCAACTACTTTCTATTGATTCAATAATAAAAATTATTAAGAGACTCGAATCTGATAACGCTATTAAAATTTTAGAAAATTTAGAAAAAGATACTAAAGAAAAAGTATTAGATAAATTACCTCCAAAAGACAAATTTTTACTTGAGGAGGGCTTGAGTTATCCTGAAGATTCAGCTGCAAGAATTATGCAAAGAGAATTCACTGCAGTTCCAAGCAATTGGACTGTTGGTCAAACAATAGATTACTTAAGAGAAGATAAAGATTTGCCTGAAGAATTTTTAGAAATTTTTATAGTAGACAATGACTTTAAGCCGATTGGAACTGTTCCATCTTCAAGAGTATTAAGAACATCAAGAGATTTAAAGATGAATTCTATTATGATAGAAATGCCTGTTCTTATTTCAGCCAATATGGATAAAGAAGAAGTTGGGCATACTTTTGAAAACTACAATCTTGTATCAGCTGGTGTAGTGAATAAAAACAATAAACTTGTAGGTATGATTACTGCAGATGATGTTGTTACTGTAGTACAAGAGGAAGCAGAGGAAGATGTATTGCGTTTAGCAGGTGTTGGTGATGAAGAGATAACTGATAGTGTAATGCTTAAAACAAAAAGGCGGTTTAACTGGCTTTTATTAAATTTATTTACTGCTTTATTAGCTACATGGGTGATAAGTAATTTTGGTGCATCAATTGAACAAATGGTAGCGTTGGCATTTTTAATGCCTATAGTTGCATCAATGGGCGGTAATGCTGGTATGCAAACACTAGCAGTAACTATAAGAGCTATTGCCACAAAAGAATTATCAAAAAGTAATTTTAATCGTGTAGTAGGAAAAGAATTCCTAATTGGAATCTTGAATGGCATTATTTTTGCCATCATAACTGCTGTAATAGTTCAATTATGGTTTAAACAATTAAATTTATCATTGTTAATAGGAGTATCTATGATTTTAAACATGATTGTAGCAGGATTATTTGGAATACTTGTTCCTGTTTCTTTAAAAAAATTAAATATTGATCCAGCTTTAGCTTCAAGTGTTTTTGTAACAACAATCACCGACGTAATAGGCTTTTTGTCTTTTTTGGGGTTAGGTTCGTTTTATTTCTTAAATTAAATGTTGTCTATTAGTCTTACTTTATTTATATAGTAGGCAAAAAATAATCTAAACTTATTTTTTAATTTTTTATTTTTTTTAAATTTTTTCATATTTAAATTTTCTACATAATCTATCTTTGATGCACCCAATGAGACTAGATCTTTTTTTATCGTATTTATTTTAAATAATTTGTAATTATTTTTTATTTTTTTTTTCAAATTTAATAAATATTTGTAAATATTAGATGCTATTAATAATTCTTTATTGTTTAAATTAAAATTTCTAGTAGAACAAGCAACTCCACTTTTTTCCCTAATAGTCGAACATTCGATTACCTTTGTTTTAATATTGTTTTTTTGTATGTGTTCATTAATTAAAATCAATTGTTGAAAATCTTTAATTCCTAAAAAAATATATTTAGGATCAATAATTTCAAGAAAACGATTTACAACATTTAAAACACCTTCAAAATGACCTTTTCTATATTTACCACACAATTGCTTAGAAAATTTATCTAAATAAATTTCATTTTTTGTTTTAAAAGAGTAAATATCTGCATAGGAAGGTAAGTAAAGATAGTTAATTTTAAGTTTTTTAAGTTTTTTTATATCAGATCTAATGTTTCTAGGATAATTTTTAAAATCATTTTTTTTGTTAAATTGAGAAGGATTAACAAAAATTGATACACAAATTTTACATTTATATTTCTTAGCTTTTTTTATTAATGAAAGGTGACCCTTGTGTAGACCACCCATAGTAGGCACAAATGATAAGTAATTATCTTTAGAAATCTCTTTTTGTAGAATTAGTTTGTTTTTAAATATTTTCATTTCTTAACTTCAATGATATCAACTATTATAAGAATCTTATGATAAAACAAGCAATTATTCCTTTAGCAGGATTAGGCACACGTCTACTTCCATTAACAAGCGTAATGCCTAAAGAATTGCTTCCAATCAACGGGAAGCCTAATCTTGAATATATATTGGAAGAATGTTTAGACGCAGGAGTAAAACAGTTTATTTTCATAATATCAAAAGATAAAATTAGTATAAAGAAATATTTTTTTAACGATTCATTTTATAAAAAAATTATTAAAAAAAAAAAAGATAAACGGATTATTGAAGAATTTCGGAAAATAAAAAAATATCAAAAAATGATTAAATTCGTTTACCAGAATAAGCCGAAAGGAACTGGTGATGCCGTTTTAAAATGTGAAAAACTTATTAAAAATAAATTTTTCTTAATGTTGTTACCTGATGATTTAATAATTAAAAAAAATTGCACAAAAGAAATGATTAATTTACATAATAAAACAAAAGGTTCTATTATTGCTACTAAACGAGTTGATAAAAAAACAATATCTAGATGGGGAATTTTATCTATTAAAAATAGAAAAAAAAATTATTTTCAAATCAATGATGTTATTGAAAAACCAAGTATAAAAGAAGCACCATCTAATTATGCAATTATTGGTCGATATATCCTTCCGATAAATATTTTTAATGAAATAAAAAGACTTAAGCCAAGCCAAGGTGGAGAAATACATATTACTGATGCAATACGAAACCTTATTTTGAAAGGCAGTAATTTTTTTGGAAATATTTTTAGGGGAAAATATTTGGACTGCGGAACTATTAATGGATATATTCAATCAAGTATTCATATTTTAAAAGGTAAATAATGAAAATATGCATGATAGGAACAGGTTATGTTGGTTTAGTTAGCGGAACTTGTTTTGCTGATATTGGACATCAGGTTTACTGTGTTGATAAAGATTTGTCTAAAATTAATCAGCTTAATTCTGGAATTTCTCCAATTTATGAACCCGGTTTAGATGAATTAATTAAAAAAAACCACAAAGCTAAAAGATTATATTTTACTTCTGATTTAAAAAAAGCAGTTACTGTATCAGATATTATTTTTATTTGTGTTGGTACTCCTAATATTAAAGGTTCTTTAAAAGTTGATTTATCATTTGTCTTTAAATGTACTAAAGAAATTCTTGCAATTACAAAAAAGAAAAAAATAATAGTAACAAAATCTACAGTGCCTATCGGGACAGGCGATCAAATTGAAAACATTATTAAAAAAAAGAAAAAATTATTTTCAGTAATATCTAACCCTGAGTTTTTAAGAGAAGGTGAGGCTATTCGTGATTTTAGATATCCCGATAGAATAATAATAGGATCAAATAGTAAAAATGAATTTAAGACTATGAAAAAATTATATTCTCCTCTTATTAACAAAGGTGCAAAATTTTTTACCACCTCAAGAAGGGGCGCTGAATTAATTAAATACGCTGCTAACGCATTCCTAGCTACTAAAATAACTTTTATTAATGAAATAGCTAACTTGTGTGAAAGGTCAGGAATAAATGTTAAAGATATTGCGCTTGGAATTGGATCAGATACAAGAATAGGCAGTAGATTTTTACGTCCTGGACCTGCTTACGGCGGTTCATGCTTTCCTAAAGACACAAAAGGCCTAGTATTTGCAGCTGAAAAATACAAAACAAATTTATCAATAGTTAAATCTGTCATAAAATCTAACAGTGATAGAGTTAACTTTTTAATTAAACGTGTTCATAAAATTTTAGGAAATAATCTAAGAGGTAAGAAGATAAGTATTTTAGGTGTTTCTTTTAAGCCTAATACCGATGATATGAGAGACTCAACAAGTTTAAAAATGCTTCCTTATCTAAGTAAAAAGGGAGCAATAATTTCATATTACGATCCAACTGGTGAAAAGAAAGAATTTAAAAAACTATTAAATTGTAAATTTAAAAAAAATATTAAGGAAAACTGCTTAAATGCTGATTTGATTATTCTATTGACTGAATGGGATGAATTTAAATCAATTGATTTTAAGCAGGTAGTAAAAAAGAAAAACTTTAAAATCTACGATTTAAGAAATATTTATACAGGCGAAGAAATGAAGCAAAATAAAATTAAGTATTATTCAATCGGACGTCCTGATATCAATTAAGTTCAAATATACCGTCAACTTCTACAGCAACACCTAAAGGTAAGCTGTTTACGCTCACCGCAGCTCTTGTATGTTCGCCTTTTTTTTCAAGGATTTTAGCAATTATATCCGATGCTCCATTTATAACTTTTGGTTGATCAATAAAATCGTCTGTAGAATTTACATAACCAGTTAGTTTAATACATGATTTAATCTTCTCTAGATTCCCATCACACGCTTTTCTAGCATGAGCAATTAGACTCAGTCCACATCTTTCAGCTGCAGCGTAGCCTTGAGTTAAATTTAAATCTTTTCCAATTTTTCCTTTAATTAAATTATTATCTTTATCTATAGATACTTGCCCAGAGATGAATAACAAGTTTCCGCTTATTTTAGTCGCAACATAAGCTCCTACTGGGGCTTTTGGATCTGGCAATGATATATTTAATTTTTTAAGATTTGAATCTATAGAATTCATTTATTTAACTTTTTCTTAACCCAATCAGTTAATTTTGAGTCTGTATTAAGACTTTTTAATCCTTTTTTACCCACCTCTTTACTTTTTTCTGCAATACATTTTGAATACTCAATTGGTTTGTCTGTTAAATCTCTACAATCGATTTTTTGTTCTGAATATGAATTAGAAAAATATATTGATGATATAATAATAAATATTAGTGTTTTTAATTTCATTTTTTTTTCTTTTTTTTCTTCATTTTGTCATATTCTTTTCTTTTTTCAATTAAAATCAATGCGTCATCCATAGTTAATTCACTAGCATCCTTTTCTTCAGGAATTGTCGCGTTTAAGGATTTGTATTTAATATAAGGTCCGTATTGCCCTTTCATTATTCTTACAGGTTTTTTATCTTCCGGATGTTCACCCAAATCTTTAATTAATGAAGAAGATATTCTACCAGGTTTAGCTTCAGCTATTAAAGTTATGGCTCTATTTATTCCTATTGAAAAAAGTTCTTCAACATTTTCAAGTCTAGCAGATTTATTTTCACATTTTAAGTAGGGACCAAATCTTCCTGAATTTAAGGTGATATCTTTCCCCGAGTCAGGATGTTGGCCAATTATTTTTGGTAGAGAACAAAGAAAATTTGCTTGTTTTAAATCTACGTTATCAACTTCAATCCCTTTAGGTATTGAAACATTTTTTAAATGATCATTTTCTCCTACTTTCTTTTTTTTCTTTTTCTTTTTTTTATTAACTTTTTCTTCAATATTTGATGTTTCTAATTCCTTTTCATATTGTAAATATGGTCCAAACCTACCATTCTTTAAATATATATTTTTTCCAAATTCATTTTGTCCAAGTAGTTTTGGTTCTGCAAGATTGTATTGAGCTGCAGCTTTTGCTTTTGAAAGAGGGCGTGTAAATTTACACTCTGGATAATTTGAACATCCAATAAAAGCTCCGCCTCTAAAACTATTTTTAAGACTAAGCTCTCCATTAGAACAAAGCTTGCATTTTCTATCAATTGAATCATTAGTATCTTTATCAAATATTAATGCACCTAAACTTTCATTTAACATATCAAGAACCTGACGAGTTCTTATTTCTTTTACATCCCCAACATTTTTATAAAAATCTTTCCAAAAGTTATTTAAAACCTCAACCCATTCAATTTTTCCACTAGTAATTTCATCTAATTGATTTTCTAAATCAGCGGTAAAGTTGTAATCCACGTATTTTGAAAATAATTTTTCTAAAAAAGCTGATATTAATTTACCTCTATCAGTAGGGTGAAATCTTTTATTTATTTGTTCAACATAGTTTCTAGTAGATAAAACAGATATAATACTTGCATATGTGGACGGTCTACCGATTCCCAGTTCTTCCATTTTTTTAACTAAACTCGCCTCAGAGTATCGTGGGGGAGGGTCAGTAAAATGTTGTTCATCATTAAGTTTGAGTATACTTACATTCTCACCAACCTTTACTTCAGGTAATATATTTTTAGTGTCTTCATCAGTTTCCTGTACTTCATAAACCTTTAAAAAACCCTCAAATTTAATTACTGAACCAGTTGTTCTAAAATTTATTTTTTTGTCTGTTGATGAAATCAAAATTGTATTTCTATCAAATTCAGCTGGATTCATTTGAGATGAAAGAGCTCTACTCCATATTAAATCGTAAAGTTTATACTGATCTGCATTTACATATTTTTTTATGTCAGCTGGTTTGCGACTGACATCAGTAGGTCTTATAGCTTCATGGGCTTCCTGAGCATTCTTAGCTTTTTTTCCTGCATAACTATTTGGTTGATCGGGTAAAAAATCATTTCCAAAATCATTTTCAATTAATTCTCTGAATTCGTTAACAGCTTCTTTTGATATATTTGTTCCATCAGTTCTCATGTAGGTAATAAGACCGGTTGTCTCTCCCTCGATATCTATACCTTGATATAATCTTTGAGCTATTTGCATAGTTCTTGAAGCACCGAAACCAAATTTACTTGAAGCTGTTTGTTGAAGAGTTGAAGTTGTAAAAGGAGCTAAAGGATTTCTTTTAAAAACTTTTGTATTAACATCTTCAATAGTAAATTTTGATTTATTAATAATATTAATAGCTTTATCCATTTCTTCTTTATTTTTAAAAGTAAATCTCTCAATTTTATTATTTTCATATAAACTAAGTTTAGACGTAAAATTTTTATTCTTTGTGTTCGTAAAGTCAGAAGTTAACGTCCAGTATTCTTTAGGATTAAATAATTCAATTTCTTTTTCACGCTCTGTAATTAATTTTAAAGCAACTGATTGAACTCTTCCTGCTGATTTTGATCCAGGTAATTTAGTCCAAAGTATAGGAGAGATATTAAAACCTACTAAATAATCTAAGGCTCTTCTTGCCAAATAAGCCTCAACCAAAGGAAGCTCAATATCTCTAGGATTTTTTATTGCATTTAAAATTGCAGATTTTGTTATTTCATTAAAAACAACTCTTTCTAATTCTTTTCCTTTAAGTAATTTTTTAGCTTCCAATACTTCTTTTACATGCCAAGCTATAGCTTCACCTTCACGGTCAGGATCTGTAGCTAGAATAATTTTATTAGAGTCTTCTGCGGCATTAGTTATTTCTTTTAAATATTTTTTTGAAAATGAGTCAATTTCCCAAAGCATTGAAAAATTTTTATCTGGATCAACTGACCCGTTTTTTGAAGGAAGGTCTCTTATATGTCCGTAACTAGCTAATACCAAGTAATCTTTACCTAAATATTTATTTATAGTTTTTGCTTTTGCAGGACTTTCAACAATTACTAAATTCATAATTTAATTTATTTTCAAAAAAAATTGTGTTTGTCAATTTTTATATTCGAATTTTATTAATGATTGAGGTAAATTAATGAATTATATCTTAATCTTCGTCTCTTTAGAGTTTTTTAGTCTAATAATATTTTCCTTATGAGTAAAAAAAATAATCACAAATAAAAAAAACAAGAAGTAACTTTGCATTTCGTTAGCAAAAAAAATTGAATAAATCCAAACAGACATTGAACCTAGGATAGATGATAAAGAAGAATATCTAAATATTAACGCAATAACGATCCATGTAACTCCAAAAACAATTCCTAAATTTAAAGAGATTCCTAAAATGACCCCTAGGTAAGTTGCCACTCCTTTACCTCCTTTAAATTTTAGCCATATTGGAAAAATATGACCTATAAAACAAATTAAAGCAGATAAATAAATTAGATCATTAAAATAATTGTAAGTGATTAAAATTGAAAAATATCCCTTAAGAACGTCAAATAATAATGTAGCAGCAGCTAAAGATTTTTTTCCAGTTCTTAAAACATTAGTAGTTCCAATATTACCTGAACCTACTTTTCTAATATCTTTTCCTAAAAAAATTTTTGTAATTATTAATCCGAATGGGATAGAACCTAATAAATATGAGTAAACAAATACGTATATGATATCTGAATTCATTTTTAACTAAATACTAATTCACCGTTTAAAAAAGTCATTAAAACTTTACCTTGTAGATTTCTACCTTCTATAGCGGTATTTTTAGATTTTGATTTTAAGTCTTCTGCTTTTACAGCCCATGGTGCCTCTAAATCAAAAATACATATATCTCCATCTGATCCTTTAGATAAAGAACCTTTTTTGATTTTTAATATATTCGAAGGATTTATTGTTAGTGTTTCTATAATTTTATTTAGTGGAAGAGATTCATTGTGATACATTTCTAAAGAAAGTGGGAGCAGGGTTTCAACCCCTATAGCCCCTGTAGCTGCTTGTGCAAATGGCAATCTTTTGCTTTCTTCATCTTCAGGTAAATGATCAGAAACGATAACATCAATTAATCCCTCTTTAATACCTTGAACCAATGATAATCTGTCCTCTTCTAGTCTTAGAGGTGGTGAAAGTTTTAAAAAAGTTTTAAATTCACCTATATCATTTTCATTAAGTGATAAGTTATTTATCGAAACGCCCACACTAAATTTTTTACCATTATTTTTATTTTTTTTAATTACCTCAAGTGATTTTTGCGACGAAATTTGATTTATATGATATCTACAAGGGTACTCACTTAATAAACTTAAATCTCTCTCAATTATAATCTTTTCTGCTATTGAAGAAACACCTTCCAGACCAAGTCTAGTAGCTATTTCCCCATCATTAATGCAAGAATTTTTTGATAACTCATAATCTTCTGCATGTTGCATTATTAGAACACCTATATCAGATGCATAATCCATGATCCTTGCCATCAGTTCAGTGTTTTGAATGGTTCTGTTAACGTCGCTAAAGCCTACTATTCCTCTATCAGAAAGTAAGCCAAACTCAGTCATTAGTTTTCCTTCTGTTTGCTTGGTTATTGAGGCACAAGGAAAAAGATTTACGTTTGCTTTGTCTCTTCCTCTTCTAATGATAAAATCGACCATAGATACATTATCAATAATAGGCTTTGTATTCGGCATAGTTACTATAGATGTGACACCACCAGCTAAAGCAGCATGACTTAAAGTTCTAAAATTTTCTTTATATTCATATCCAGGTTCACCCACAAAGGCTTTCATATCTACTAGGCCTGGAATTAAAATATTTTTTTTTACATCTATGATTTCCGCATCTTTATTAGCATCGCTTTGTTTAACGTTTTTACCTATAGCCTTAACTTTTCCTTTTTCATTTAAAATTAAAGAACCTATTTCATCCATTTTTTGTGACGGATCTATAATTCTAGCGTTTATAAATATCTTTTCTTTCATTTACTTACAGTACCTTTTTAGACAAGCCATTCTTACGGCAACACCTAGCTCAACTTGTTCTTTCACTAAACTTACATTTATATCGTCAGCTAATTTTGTATCTATTTCCACACCTCTATTCATTGGACCTGGATGCATAATTAAAGCATCTTTACTTGCAAATTTTAATTTTTCTGGAGTTAATCCATAAAACTCGTAGTACTCTCTTTTTGATGGAAGGAACGATCCTTGCATTCTTTCATTTTGTAATCTTAACATCATTACAATATCACATCCATCAAGACCTTTTTTCATATCTGTAAAAGATCTTACACCCATTCTTTCTATTGATTTAGGCATTAAAGTTTTAGGAGCTATGACGTTTACCTCAGCACCTAACATATTCATCAAATAAATATTTGATCTAGCAACTCTTGAATGAAGTATATCTCCACATATTGCAATTTTTAATCCTTCAATTTTACCTTTTCTGTTTATTATAGTCAGCGCATCTAATAAAGCTTGAGTAGGGTGTTCTCTTCTTCCATCTCCAGCATTAATTACAGCACAATTAACTTTTTGAGATAATAAATTTGGTGCACCAGAGTCTTGGTGTCTAATTACAATTAAATCTGGATGCATCGCATTTAAAGTCATTGCTGTATCAATTAAAGTTTCACCTTTTTTAAGAGCCGAATTATCCATATTCATTGTCATTACATCGGCACCTAATCTTTTGCCTGCTAAATCAAATGAACTTTGAGTTCTTGTCGATGGTTCGAAGAATAAATTAATTTGCGTTTTTCCCCTTAAGATATCTAATTTTTTTGAGTTACTTCTATTTAATTTTATGAACTCTTTAGCTTCATTTAAAATATCTTTAGCCTCTAGAATAGATAGATTTTGGATACCCAGAAGATGTTTAGGAGATTTTTTAATAGCTGTATTTTTTTTCTTAACTGCCATTAAAATCAACTCTATAGGCGTTTAACGGTATTAGATCAAGTATTTTCTTTTGTTAAGTAATCTAATGCTCCTTGCAATATAAATTGAGCAGAGTTTTGATCTAGTTTGTCAACTTTTTTACTCGTATTAACGCCGAAATCATTGGATAAATTGAACGCTCCTTGACTGGATAGTCTCTCATCCCACATTGTGATATTTTCAGTAATATCTTTTGATAAATTTATGGCTAAATCTTTAGCTGCCTGTGACGATCGACTTAAACTACCATCCATGTTTATTGGATTTCCAATAATTATCCCCTTTATTTGATTTTCTTTAACAATGTTAATTAATTCGGCAGCAAAATCTGAATATTTGTTTTTTATTAAAGTTGTATAAGGTGTTGCTATAATTTTGTTCTCATCTGAAATGGCTATTCCGATCCTTTTACCACCGGGGTCAATTCCCATTAACCTAGACTTTTTAGGGAGTTTTTTCTTAAAATCTTCAATATCAAGCATGTTTATGTTATGTTTATTCTATTAATTTCCTGTAAAATTAACATAATTCACAAATGTCTATAGATAAAGATAAAATTAAACATGTCAGTAAACTAGCCAGAATTTCAGTAGATGAAAAGAAAATTGATGGTTTAACTAAAGATCTAACTTCTATATTCAAATTTATTGAACAACTTAATGAATTAAATACAGAAAAAGTTAAACCTCTTTCATCAATTTTAAACGAGCCATTGAGATCAAGAGAAGATAAAATTGATGATGGAAAAATGAGAGACAAAATATTAGAAAATTCACCCAAAAAAAATGAGGAATTTTTTGTTGTTCCAAAGGTGATAGAATAATGTCAGATATAACCAAAAAAAGTTTAACTGAGATAATTAGATTAATAAAAAAAAAAGAGATTAAATCTGTAGAAGTAACTACATCATTTATAGATAATATTAAAAATGATAAGAAATTAAATTCTTTTATTACTAACTGCAATGAGCAAGCTTTAGAAAAAGCGAAAAGTTTTGACAAAAACCCTAAACTTGACCAATTATTACCTGGCGTTCCAATAGCTGTTAAAGATTTATTTTGTACAAATGGAACTAAAACAACCGCAGGAAGTAAAATGTTGGAAAATTTTATTCCTAATTACGAGTCTACTATTACAAATAACCTATGGAACGAAGGAGCTTTTTTATTAGGTAAATTAAATTGTGATGAGTATGCAATGGGATCATCAAATGAAACAAGTTATTTTGGGAACGTAATGAATCCAATTGCAGAAAATACCGTTCCCGGTGGCTCATCAGGTGGATCTGCTAGTGCATTAGCAGCAGAACTTACCCCAACAACAATTGGAACTGACACAGGTGGATCGATAAGACAACCAGCTTCATTCACGGGAACTGTTGGTTTAAAACCAACTTATGGCTTATGCTCTAGATGGGGAATAGTTGCTTTTGCTTCATCCCTTGATCAAGCAGGGCCGATGACAAAAACTGTTGAAGATTGTGCTTTAATGTTAGAAGCAATGGCTGGATTTGATAA
Source organism: Candidatus Pelagibacter sp. (assembly GCA_045566115.1). GTDB lineage: Bacteria > Pseudomonadota > Alphaproteobacteria > Pelagibacterales > Pelagibacteraceae > Pelagilacustribacter. The sequence continues at coordinate 36,216 of JBJLEC010000002.1, forward strand.
AAAAGATTCAACTTCAATAAATAAAAAAAAAGAAAATTATTCTAAAAATTTAACAGATAATATTAAAGGTCTTAAAATTGGTATACCTAAAGAATATCGAGTTGATGGTATGCCAAAAGAGATAGATAAACTTTGGGAAAGTGGAAAATCTTTACTGAAAGACGCAGGCGCAGAAATTATTGATATCTCATTACCAAATACAAAGTATGCTTTGCCTACTTATTATATAGTAGCGCCTGCTGAAGCATCTTCAAACTTAGCTAGATACGATGGTGTAAAATATGGTTTTAGATCATCTAAAGGAAATAATCTCATAGAGATGTACGAAAATACAAGATCAGAAGGATTTGGTGATGAAGTAAAAAGAAGAATTTTAATTGGAACTTATGTTCTTTCGTCAGGTTATTATGATGCTTATTACATTAAAGCTCAAAAAGTTCGACAACTGATTAAAAATGATTTTGATCAGTCATTTAAAAAAGTTGATGCTATACTAACCCCTTCAACACCGAGTGCAGCTTTTAAGATAGGTGAAAAGAAAGATGACCCTATATCAATGTACTTGAATGATATCTTTACTGTTCCAGTTAATTTAGCGGGAATACCGGCAATTTCTATACCAGCAGGTTTTGATCAAAACAAATATCCGCTAGGGCTACAACTAATAGGCAATACTTTAGAGGAACAAAAATTATTAAATATTGCTTTTGCAGCTGAGAAAAAAATAAACTTTAAACAAGATTTAAATAAATGGTGGGAAAAATAATGAGTAAAGAAAATAGTAATTTTTTAATTGATGGTGAAAAAGGGAAATGGGAAGTCGTAATCGGTCTTGAAGTACATGCTCAAGTTACATCAAATTCAAAACTTTTTTCAGGATCATCGACTAAATTTGGAGCTGAACCTAACACACAAGTAAGTTTAGTAGACTCAGCTTTTCCTGGAATGCTTCCTGTAATAAATGAGTATTGCGTTAAACAAGCAGTTAAAACTGGACTTGGTTTGAATGCAAAAATAAATCCATATTCTGTTTTTGATAGAAAAAATTATTTTTATGCAGATTTGCCTCAAGGTTATCAAATATCTCAATTTAAACACCCAATAGTTGGGGAAGGTGAAATAACACTAGACCTACCAAACGGTAGCAAAAAAGTAGGTATAGAAAGATTACACCTAGAGCAAGATGCAGGAAAAAGTATTCACGATTTAGATCCCAGTAATACTTTCGTAGATTTAAATCGATCAGGAGTAGCCCTGATGGAAATTGTAAGTAAACCAGACATGCGATCACCTGATGAAGTAAACGCATATGTAAAAAAACTTAGATCAATTATGAGATATCTCGGTACCTGCGATGGAAATATGCAAGAAGGTTCTTTGAGAGCAGATGTAAATGTTTCTGTTAGAAAAGAAGGGGATAAAAAATTAGGCACTAGGTGTGAGATTAAAAATGTAAATTCAATTAAATTTATGCAAATGGCTATAATTTATGAAGCACAGAGACAAGTTGAATTATTAGAGTCTGGTAAAGCAATTGATCAAGAAACTAGATTATTTGACACAAAAAAAAATGAAACTAGATCAATGAGATCCAAAGAAGATGCTCATGATTATAGATATTTTCCTGACCCTGACTTACTTCCATTAAGCTTAGACATTAAATTAATAGAAAAAATTAAGAAAGATTTGCCTGAACTACCAGATCAAAAAAAAGAGCGATTTATAAAAGATTATTCATTAAGCGCGTACGAAGCTAATGTTTTGGTTTCAGAAAAAGAAATATCAGATTATTTTGAAGAAGTTGTTAAAACTTCAGATATTAAATTAGCTAAAAATTGGATTATGGGTGATTTTTTTGCATCCTTAAACGAAAAAAATATTTCAATTTCAGAGTCACCTGTAACTGCCAAAAAAATGGCTCAGCTAATTGATTCTATTAGCTCAGGTACTATTTCAGGAAGAACAGCCAAAGAAGTGTTTGAAATAATGAAAGAAACAGGTGAAGAGCCAAATAAAATAATTGAAAGTAAAGGCCTGCAGCAGAAAAGTGATCCTAAAGAACTAGAGGGTATAATTGATAATGTGATATCAGAAAATAAAGATAAGGTTGAACAATATAAATCTGGAAAAGATAAATTATTTGGTTTTTTTGTTGGTCAAGTTATGAAAGTTTCAGGTGGTAAAGCTAATCCTCAATTAGTTAACGATATTCTTAAAAAAAAACTTAAATAATAATGGGTAAAGACCTTGATATTAATAATAAAATACAAACCTATATTCAGAATTTAAGTCAACCCCTTCATCCTATTCAAAAAGAAATAATTGCTTACAACGAAACCCTTGGTGATATTAAAAGGATGCAAATTTCTGTATCCCAATGTCATTTTCTTCATTTGATGATTAAAACTTGTAATGCAAAAAATATACTTGAGATAGGAACTTTTACAGGACTGAGCACTTTATCAATGTCCTTAGCTCTATCAGATGAAGGCTCCATAATAGCTTTAGATAAAAATCTAGAAACCAATAAAATAGCATTAGATTTTTTTAATAAAGCTAATCAAGGTAAAAAGATTAAAACTATTGTAAAACCAGCATTAGATTCATTAAATGATATTAAAAAAGAAAATATCCTTTTTGATATTGTATTTATTGACGCTGATAAAACTAATTATACTAATTATTACGAAAGTGTAATTCAATTAATTAAAAAAGACGGTTTAATTATTATAGATAATGTTTTGTGGCATGGAGAAGTAGCTGATGAAAATAATAACGAAAAATTTACAAATATTATTAGAGAATTTAATACACATGTAAAAAATGACAACAGAGTTGAACAAATCATCTTACCCATTGGTGATGGCTTGACTGTTTGTAGAAAGTTATAATGTTTACAGTTTTAGGTTTTTATAAGTTTAAAAAATTAGATCAACTAAGTAAAAAAAAGATTTTTCTTCAAAAATATTTTATCGAAAATAATATTAAAGGAACTTTAATACTTTCAAAGGAGGGTATTAACGGAACTATATCAGGTAAATCTATAAATATTTCCTATATCAACAAGAAGATTAAATCTTTTTTGAGGTTTAGTAAGTTTGATAGTGAAAATCTTTCTAAGAGTAATTTTCAACCATTTCACAAACCTAAAGTTAAGATAAAAAAAGAAGTTGTGCCTATGGGTTTAAAAATCTTACCTAAAGCTAAAAAGGACAATCATTTAACCCCTTCTAAATGGAACAATCTTATAAAAAACAAAAACACTCTCGTACTAGATGCCAGAAAACCCTTTGAATATGAAGTTGGCACCTTCAAAAAAGCTATTAATCCTAATGTTAAACATTTTAGAGAATTTCCTAAATACTTAAATAAATTAGATAAAAAAAAACCAGTTGCCATGTTTTGCACTGGTGGAATTAGATGTGAAAAGGCTTCGGTATATTTAAATCAAAATGGTTTTAAAAATGTATTTCAATTAAAAGGTGGAATCCTAAATTATTTTAAAAGAATTAATAAAAAAGATAGTTTGTGGAAAGGTGAGTGCTTTGTTTTTGATAATAGAGTTTCTGTCAGACACAATCTCTCAGTAGGTTCATACACTATTTGCAGTGGCTGTAGAAATCCCATTTCATTAAAAGATAAAAAATCAAAAAAGTACGAAACAGGAGTTTCATGTCCTAGATGTTATGACACACTAACTAACACACAGAAAAGTAGATTTAGAATGAGACAAAAGCAGATTATGCTTGCTAAGAAAGCTGGAAGGAAGCATATATTCCAAAAAGAATTTAAATAGGAAAAAATTGTCTAAAAAATTAAACTTAACTAAAGATCCAATTTGGTACTTGCTTGGAAAAGTAACTGTGCCTGCTAGCGTAGGATCTTTATTTCAAACTTTTTATAATTTAGTAGATACGTGGTTTGCAGGTAAAATATCTGCTGAAGCTATAGGAGCAATAGCAAAGTCATTCCCAATATATTTTGTAATAATAGCTGTTGGGGTTGGTATTGGTGCTGCAACAAACGCAAGTATTGGTAATTTATTAGGAGCAAAAAAAGACAATCAAGCCTCATTACTTGTTGCTCAATCAATAATTTTTGCAATTGTAATATCTATCATTGTTACTTTATTTGGGCTAAATGCTTCTGATTTTCTATTAACAATAATGGGGTCCGATCTCAAAAGTATTATTCTAACTAGAGAATATCTGGATATTATTTTTTACGGTACTTTTATTGTAATGATTCAAATTTCTTTAAATGGAACTTTGAATGCCCAAGGTGATACAAAAAGCTACAGGAATGTTTTAATTTTTAGTTTCTTTTTAAATATAATTTTAAATCCTATATTTATTTGGGGGTATGGTTTTATCCCAGCTTTTGGAATTGGTGGACTTGCAATAGCTACAGTTATATCTCAATTGATAGGAACTCTTTATTTAGCTTACAAAGTTAATTCATGTAAATTAAGAAAATATTTATATATTCAATGTTTTATTCCTAAATATACATTAATGAGAGATTTATTATCTCAAGCTGTGCCAATAATGTTTAGCATGTTATTTATAGGTGTTGGTATTTTCAATATTTTATATTTCATAGGCCAATTCGGTGAGCTAGCAACAGCAGGGTATGGTGCAGCCTTAAGAGTTGAACAAGTCTTTTTATTACCAGTCATTGGTTTAAATACAGCTGTTCTTTCTATTGGAGGTCAAAATTTTGGTGCAAAAGAATTTTATAGAATAAAAGAGCTGTATTCAAAAGCGCTTCTATTCGGATGTTCATTCATGGCTGCTGCAGGAATAATTCTATTTTTTGGTGCAGAATTTTTTGTTTCTCAATTTACAAATAATTCTGAAGCAATATATCATGGCGCTATTTATCTTAAAATTGCTGCCTTGATAGGACCAATTTACCCTGTATTTTTTATTACTACTGCAGTATTTCAGGCTCTTAAAAAATCAATTTATAGTCTTTATTTGAGCATTCTTCGATTAACAGCATTGCCATTTTTATCTTTATGGTATGTGATCAATATTAGAGGAGGAGACTATAATGATATATTCTATACCATAATGGCTACAAATTGGTTAATGGGATTAGCTGTTTTAATTTTTATTCCATTTTTCTTTAGAAAAAAATTTAGGATGAGTTTTAAAAAATTATTTGTATTTTAATCTATTTTCAAGTTTCCGTACGTAATAAGAAACTATTAAAATTAAGATTAAATATTCTAAAATTAAAAAAGTATAAATTTCTAAAGGTCTGTAAGTTGTTGTAACCAATTCATTAGCCTTTCTAGTTAAATCAGCTATTCCTATAATTGAAACCAGTGATGACATTTTTAAAACGTAAACAAATTGATTACCCAGAGCTGGTAAAACAACCTTAATTGCCTGTGGAAGAATTACAAATCTCATTTTTTTCCAAAAATCCATTCCTAAAGATCCAGCAACCTCATGTTGCCCTTTATTAATCGAATTTATTCCAGCTCTGAATATTTCAGCTTGAAAAGCACTTTCACTAATTGTTAGAGCAATAATACCGGATACAAAGGGTGAAAAACTTATTCCCATCATAATAGGTAAACCATAATAAATCCAAAGTATTAAAACTAACAATGGAATAGCTCGAACTATTTCAACATAAGCAATATTAAAATAACTTAAAAGTTTATTGTTTGAGAGAGAAGGTAGCGCAACAATTAACCCGATTATCATTGCAAGAATTATTGATATTACAGAAATATAAATTGTAGTAGTAATTCCGCTAATTAAAAATTTTAAATTAGTTAGACCTTCGACATTATTAGGACTTAATATATACCAACCCCATTCATAGTTTGTGCTACATCCTTGTAATAATAATAATAAAACGAAATATTTAATAAACTTCACAGATTAATCATATTGGTTAATTGAAGTTATTTAAACTTAAATTATAAGCTTTTGAGATTATATTTAGCTAATAAAGACTTGAAAAAGCCTGAAGCTTTTTTTTCTCTAATCCATTTACTAACATAATTATTCCAAGCTTTGTCTTTCTTCGGAACCATCATTGCTAAAAAAGCTGGATTTTTTTCACCATCGTTAACTATTGTTAACTGAGGATATTTGATAACTAACTTATTTGCCTCTGTAGAACTTGTTATATTTCCGTCAGCTCTTCCAGCAAGAACTTCCTGGAAATCTCGAGCAGGTGCTTCAACTGATTTTAATTTAGATTTTGGAAAAAATTCTTTTGCCTTTTCTTCTTGAGATGTTCCTAATGTAGTAGCAATTGTTACGTCTTTATTATTTAAAGATTTCCATGTTGAGAATTTTTTTGAATTTTTCTTTAATACTAATGGTACTGTACCATATTTATAATAAGTTTCTGTAAAACCAGCTACTTCTGCTCTTTTAGGTGTTTTAGTTACACTAGTTGAAATATCATATCTATCTGCCGTAATTCCAGCAACTATTGTTTTCCATTCTGCAGGAACAAATTTTACTTTTACACCCATATCTTTTGCTAATTCTCTCATTACATCAATATCAAATCCTTTATATTTGTTGGTAGCAGGATCTTTCATTGACATTGGATCCCAATCACCAGTTGTGCCAACTCTTAGTTCACCGTTTTTTTTGATTGTTTGAAGTTTTGATTCTGCGCCAGCTGCAGTAGAGATGATTAATAGTGTAATTATTGCAAAGATTTTTTTCATTATTATTTTTACTTAATTTATTTAATTAAATCCAAACGCATATTGACCCAATTAATAGCTTGACTATTAACATTAATTTAGACTATAAAGAACAAAACAAGAACATTATGAAGCTTACAATACCATTTTATTTACACAAAGTAGGGGCTGGATTTCCTTCACCGGCAACAGACTATATTGAAGACGATATAGATTTAAATTCACATCTAATAACAAATGCACCAGCAACATTCATAATAAGAGTTCAAGGAAAGTCTATGGTTAATGTTGGTATTTATGATGGTGATTTATTAATAGTAGATAAAAGTAAAGATCCAAGAAACTTTTCAACAGTGATAGCAAATATAAATGAAGAATTAGTTGTAAAGACTTTAATAAAAGAAAAAGGAATTAGCTACATTACCTCAGGCTCAAAAAATGTATCTGATAAAATCAATCTTACAGAAAACCCAGAAATAATAATTTGGGGAGTGGTAACCTATGTCATCCATAAACAACAGTAAAAAAAATAAAATTGCATTAATAGATTGTAACTCTTTCTATGTTTCTTGTGAGAGATTATTCAACCCTAAAATAAATAATAAACCAGTTGTTGTACTATCTAATAATGATGGCTGTGTAATTTCTAGATCAACAGAAGCAAAAAAACTTGGAATTAAAATGGGAGAACCATATTTTAAAGTTAAAGAACTTGTTACAAAAAATAAAGTTAATATTTTTTCTTCTAATTACGCATTATATGGAGATCTTTCTAGAAGAGTTATGAAAACATTAAAATCTTTTTCAGATAAAATTGAAATTTATTCAATAGATGAAGCATTCGTTGATTTATCTCATATTAAAGAAGAGGAAGTAGAAAATTATGGAAAAGAAATAAGAAAAAGAATTTTAAAATGGACTGGAATTCCAACTAGTGTTGGTATTGCAAATACAAAAACATTAAGTAAAGTTGCAAATCATATAGCTAAAAAAAATAAAACAGGAGTTATTTATTTAGATAAAGATATAGATAGTTATCTAAAAAATTTTTATGTTTCTGATATTTGGGGAGTGGGTAAACAATTGTCAAAATTATACGAAAAAAATGGAATAACTACAGCATATCATTTAAAAAATATTTCTAACAGCTGGGTGAAAAAAAGTACAAACGTTTTAGGAGCCAGAACTGTAATGGAACTTAGAGGAATTCCTTGTGTTGATTTTGAAATAGAAGAAGTAAAAAGAAAAAGCTGTTGCGTTTCAAGATCATTTGGAAAAAAAGTTAAAAGTTTAGATAAATTAAAAGAGTCAATAACAACTCATTGCTTAAATGCTGCTGAAAAAATTAGAAGCGATAGTCAAACAACAAGATCAATAACAATATATATAAGAACTAGTCCGTTCGATAAAAATAGAAAATACTATTCTAATTCAATAACTATCGATTTGCCCGTTGCAACAAATAATAGTCTAGAGTTAATAAAAGAAGCCATAAATGGTTTAAGTAAAATATATAAATATGGTTATTTCTATCAAAAAGCAGGAATTATCCTATCTAAATTAAGAGAAGCTGGTGAGAATGAATTTAATTTATTAGCTCCAATAATGGAAAAAAAGTCTAAAACTTTAATGCAAGCAATAGATTTTACGAATGCTAAATATGGAAGAAATTCTGTTAGCATAGCTCAAGCAGGAATTAATAATAGTTGGAAAATGAGAAGAGAACATTCTTCAAAAATAGATACAGCTTCATTTGACTCATTACCAAAAATTAGTGTATAGAAGTTAACAACGGGGTGTCTAAAAGACTGAGATTATACCCGACGAACCTGGCCGGTAATTCAGTAAGGGAGAAAATGGAAAAAACATACATATCAATACAAACATCACTAACAGTAACAGTTATAGTAGGTCTTTTTTTTATAGGACTTGGTTATTTAAATTCTAAAAAAATAACTAATAACAAAAATTATATTGTTGGAGATAGAAATGAAAATACCTTTTCTTTAACGGCAAGTTTAACTGCCTCAGCATTAGGAGCATGGATTCTTTTTGGACCAGCTTCAGCGGCGACTTGGGGCGGAATAGGTGCTGTAATAGGATATGCATTAGGTACAGCTGCACCAATGCTGCTTTTATATAACTTTGGACCAAAAATAAGAAAAGAATTTCCTAATGGATTAACATTAACAGAGTTCATTAAAAAAAGATTTGGTTTGGGAATACTTAAAATAAGTTTATTTTTAATATTATTTTATTTAACAATATTTTTGATAGCGGAAGTGACAGCAATAGCATCTTTATTGAACTTTATATCTCAAGTACCGTTATGGATCACAGCAGGTGTTACTTTAATAATTTGTCTACTTTACATATTGAGAGGTGGATTTAAACTTTCAATTATTACTGATAAATACCAATTTAGTTTTATTATATTAATTATTTTAGCATCAGTATTTTTAATTTTATCAAATATAGATTTATCAGGTTATGAATTAATTAAAAAAAATTCTCCTAATTTGATTGATAAAAATTATCTACCTAATTATACAGCCGGGTTAACTTTCTTTATAGCTGTAGCAGCAACAAATTTGTTCCATCAAGGAAATTGGCAAAGAGTTTTTTCTGCAAAAAATAATTTTATTTTAAAATCAAGTTTAATTTATTCATCAATAATTATTTTCTTTATAGTTTTTTGGATGGGTTATTCAGGTTTAATATCTTATTCATTAAATGCAAAAGTAATACCTGATTTAGCTTTCTTTGATTTAATTCTTAATAATAAAAATTCCTTTATAATTATAGGTATACTAATATTAGCAATGTCTTTGACTTTAAGTACGATCGACACATTAATTAACGCTATTTCAAGTTTGATTATCGTCGACGGAAATCAAATAAATAAATCTTTAAGTGGTAAAGAAATTAAAAGCAAAGCGAACTTAATAATTTTACTTTTGAGTATATTGGTTTTTATTTTAGCATCTAAGGGTTACAGTATTTTATATTTATTTTTATTAGCAGACCTATTATGCTGTGCTGCTGTAATAACAATATTTTATGGTTTCTTTAATAAGAAAGTTAATACAAAGTTAGCAGCGTCATCTATTATTTGCGGTCTTGTATTTGGGTTGCTTTTCTTTCCTAGTACAAACTTTCAAAGCAGTATTCTAGTCGGAAATTTGATATCAAAAGATTTGTTTAACTCTTTTATTACTGGAAACTTATTGTTTATTTCTTTTGCAATTTCTTTATTGATACCTTTGATAATGATATCTATTTATTCTTTGCGTAATTCATTTAAATAAATGATCACAGCTATCCAAATGAATATAAAAGAAACTAATTTGTCGAAGTTTAAAGGTTCATTAAAATAATATAATCCCAAAAAGAATTGAGATGTTGGCGTAAGAAAAAATATCATACTAGCTGGTCCAATGCCTATAAGTTCAAACCCTTTTGTGTACCAGAAAAGAGGAATTAAAGTCATTAGCCCAGCCCAGAATAAGTAAAAGGATAAAATAGGTTTATTAATAGAAAAAATATTTACATTATTTTTAACTAAAAAAATGAAAAGAACTATAGCTATTGGTGATATCAGTAAAGTTTCAATAAGCAATCCCGTATCTGAAGAAACTTTAATTTTTTTCCTTATTAAGCTGTATAGACTGAATGTAGTGGCCACAGTAATACCAATCCATGGAACTGTGCCTAATTTAATTAATAAATAAATTAAAGCTACAATAACTAAAAGGACAGACGTAATTTTATTTTTGTTATATTTTTCTTTTAAAAAGATAATCCCGAAAAATACACTTAAAATTGGAAATATATAGTAGCCTAAAGCTGAGTCTAATAAATTGTTAGTTTTAACAGCATATAGCCATGTAAACCAATTAATTGAAATTAAAAGCCCAGTAAAAAGAAAAATTAAAATATTAACTCTCTTATTTATAACCTTTTTAAATTCATGCCATTTAGAAAAATGAGAAGTGGTAATAATAAGCAATAGAGCAGTCCAGATTGTTCTATGTATTGTTAACTCCAGTGCAGAGGCAAAAGAAACAAACTTAAAATATAATACTCCTATGATACCCCACCAAAGAGAAGCTCCAACTGTGTATAATGAACCTTTAAATAAATTTTTCTTCATTTGACCATTTTTTTGATTGATTTATAAGATACTTAATTAATAAATAGTACTAAATTAGCTTGTTAAAAATGGAAGAGTGGGTGAGTGGCTTAAACCATACGGTTGCTAACTGTACGACGGGGAAACCTGTCCGAGAGTTCGAATCTCTCCTCTTCCGCCAAGAATTAGTTAAAAAAACTATCAATTTTAACAGGCTGTTTACTTAACATATATTTATATACGTTAATATTTTCTAAAACTCTTTGCACATAATTTCTAGTTTCCTTAAATCTAATTAACTCAATCCAATTCACGTAAGAGAGTTGTCCTTTAGAAGGATCACCATTTACTCTTCTCCATGTTTTAACCCTATTAGGACCAGCGTTATAAGCAGCTATAGCAAATGGAAATACACCATTATAATCTTCCATTAATGAGTTAAAATAATATGAGCCTAGCTTAATATTATATTCCGGGTCTTTTGTAAGCCTACTAATACTATAAGGAAGCTTAGCTTGCTTAGCTACAATCTTGGCAGTAAATTTCATCAATTGCATCATTCCTCTAGCACCAGCCCAACTATTTGCCCTTCGGTCAAATTCACTTTCTTGACGAATAATTGCTAAAACAACTTCTTGATTTGGCATTGTTTTATTATTTATTACTTTAGGTGTATTAATAATTGGATAGTTATACTTATTATAAAATCTTTTTTCATACGATGCTTGTTTAGATATTTGTATAGCAAAGTCATATCTTTCAACTTCTGTAGCTAATCTAGCTGCTAAAACTTCACTACCTTTTTCAATATTTAAAGTTGCTAAATGCTTTATAATGTCTTTTGAAAGTTGTGAAGCATCTAGCTCTGTAAGCAAAATTATGTGATTTACAAGCTTATTTTTTCTAAAATCTTTTTCATAATCTTTATTAAATTTAGAGTCATCAATTAATTCAAAATTTTCACCTGGTTTAATTTCATTGAAAGAAAGCTGACCATAATAAGTCATTGGAAATTTAGCTCCTTCGCTAAAATATTTATATGATAAATCTTTATCCCCTAAACTTTTATAGGTAGTTCCTAACCAGTAAGCTCCTCTAGCTAAACTAATAGGGTATCCAACATTATTATAAAAGTTTTGAAAATGACTAATTGCATATTCGGGTGATTTTAAAAAAGTTAAAGCAATCCAACCAGAAAGCCATTCAGCTTCTGCAAAGTCAGGCCCTGCAGATAAAGCATGTTCGCTTGAAATCTTGTAAGCTGTTTTATATCGTTTTTTATAAATTAAAGCTCTAGTAACACTTTTTCTTTGTTCCCACCATCTATCTGGTCTTACCATTTGTGACTCGGTTCTATTAGAATTTTTATATAATATTTCTAAAGAACCTTCTAATCTACCTCTTCTATTTCTCCATCTTAATCGGTCATACTCTAAACCTGTATTTGATTTTAAATGATTTGGAACTTTTGAAATTGCATTATCTACACCATATGAATTACTCATTAAAATTTGTCGAGCATTGTACAATGCTCTTTCATCTCCAGGTAAATATTTTAGCATTCTTTTTAAATCCCAATACTTCCTTTCCCAAGCTAAATGATCTGCTCTTTTAATATGATCTTCTGTTGTTAAAAATTTTTTAAACTTAGCTCTGTAATATCCTAAATCGTTTTTTGGTATATCTGCTGTAACCCAGCCATCTTTAATTAAATTTTCAACTTTATCCAATTTTTTTTGCTCTAAATATGCTTCTGCTAATTTTATTTTACCTATTCCACCAACTGGTGGATGACGATTAAACCAATTTATTATCGATGTTGGTGAATTATTTCTTAAATATATTTTAGTTTCAGCGAGGTATTTAATTCTGCTTATTCTAGGATATTCCTCATGTTGTTCGATAAATTTTTTATAATCATTAAAAGTTGCTGAATTTTGAGTAGTTTTCAGATGCATCCAAGTAATAAGTGTTCTAAAATTACTGTCTTTAACTTTTCTTGAACTTTTTAGTGCACTATTCCATTTCCTTGCTTTTATAAATTTAATAGTCTCTTTTGCTTTTTCAAAATCTTTTTGATTTAAAATTGTAGACTTATCAATTTCTTTAGATTGAACTTTATATGTAATTGGTTTTTTCTGAGGTAATAAAAAGTCAATTTTTTTTTGATTTAATTTTTCTACTTTTTTAATTATCGGTTTCTTTTTCACATTTTTATTATTTTTATTCTCATCTTTTTTTTCTTCCAATTTTTGATTACTCTGACCCTCCGTTAGGATAATTGGTTTTTTTTGAGGCAAATTACTAAGATTTTCAGAGGCTATTTTTGTGTCAATTTTTTTAAATACAGAAGGTTTTTTTTTAGGAAAAAGGAATTGATCCTCAGAATAACTAAAACTTGTTGTTAAAAAAAATATTAATAGGGCTAGACTAATTAATTTATTGGTCATAAGTTAAGAAATATTTATCTTATATTGTTTTATGCTTAAAGGATCAATTGTAGCTTTAATAACACCCTTTAAAGACAACAGTCTTGATGAAGAAAATTATATCAAATTAATTGACTATCATCTAAAAAATGGCACTAATGGAATTGTCCCAGGTGGTACGACGGGTGAATCACCAACTTTATCTCATAACGAACATAAAAAAATTATCGAAATTTCTGTTAAAGAATGTAATTCAAAAATTCCAGTTATTGCTGGCACTGGTTCTAATTCGACAGATGAAGCAATAGAACTATCCAAATTTGCTGAAAAAGCTGGATCTGATGCTTTGCTTATAGTAACGCCTTACTACAACAAGCCAACACAAGAAGGCTTATACCAACATTATAAAAAAATTAATGACAATGTTGGAATTCCAATTGTAATTTACAATATTCCATCTCGTTCTGTAATTGATATGACTGTTGAAACTATGGCAAAGTTATTTGAATTAAAAAATATAATAGGAGTAAAAGATGCGACCGGTGATTTAAAAAGAGTCGAACTTCAAAAAAAATCTATGGGTAGTGAATTTATTCAGTTAACTGGGAATGACGACAATGCTTTAGAATTTAATAAACTTGGAGGAGTTGGTGCTATCGGAGTAACAGCTAATATTGCTGCAAAGTTATCCTCTGAATTTCAAAAAGCTTGCGTTAAAAATTTAGCTAAAGCTGCGGAGTTAAATAAAATTCTTCAACCACTACATGCGGCTATGTTTATTGAAAGTAATCCTTCTCCTGTTAAATATGCAGCTTCATTATTAAAAATGTGTAATTCAAATGTCCGACTTCCTCTTGTTGAAGTGGAAGAGACATCTAGGCAAAAGATATCGAATGCTCTTAAAGTAGCCAAATTACTTTAATGAAACAAAAAACGGTTCCTGGTCAAAAAATTATATGTTTAAATCGTAAAGCTAGTTTTAATTACTTTTTTATTGAACTATTAGAAGCCGGTATTTCATTAAAGGGGTCTGAAGTAAAATCTCTTCGTGACGGCAAAGGTAGTATAGCAGACTCGTATGCAATCGATAACAATGGAGAATTATTTCTAATAAATTCTCATATACCTCTTTATAGACAGTCATCTTACAATAATCACGATCCAAAAAGTGACAGAAAACTTTTATTAAATCGAAAAGAAATTAATAAATTAATAGGGAGAATTAATCAGGATGGTTTAACTCTAATACCTACAAAATTATATTTTATTAAAGGGAAAGTAAAAGTTGAAATAGCTGTAGCAAAAGGAAAAAAACTTTATGATAAAAGACAAGTTAAAAAAACGAGAGACTGGAATAGAGAAAAAGCAAGATTATTAAGTAAAAATAATAAATGATACATCTAAACATAGGCTCAAATCTTGAGTCAAAATTTGGTAACCGATTTGAAAATATATCCATAGCAATTGATTTATTAATTAATTCAAAATTAAAAATAAATAAAATATCAAATTTTTACGAAACTCCATCATATCCGAATAAAAAAATGCCTAATTTTTTAAATATCGGAGTATTTGCTGATTATGAATATAATGAAACAACGTTAATAAAAGAAATTAATTTAATTGAAAAAAAAATTGGAAGGATCAGATTTAAAAAAAATGATCCAAGAGTTTGTGATATTGATATTATTGATTTTAATGGCTTGATAATTAATACTGAAAGTCTAAAAATACCACATGAGAAGTGTCATTTAAGAAATTTTGTACTATACCCAATATTGCAAATAGACTCAGAGTGGGTTCATCCAATAATTAAGAAAAATGTTAAATTTTTAATCAATAAGCTAGATCAAAAATCTAGGATTGAGATTACAAGATTGAATAAAAATGTTATTATCAAATCATGATTAATAATAATGATCTAATTAGCCAAATTAAATCTTATAACAAATTTTTAAATTCTGAAACTTTGAATAAAGCATATAATTTTGCTCTTGAAGCTCATCAAAATCAAAAAAGAGAAGAAGGAGTGCCATACATTATACATCCTTTAGCTGTTGCAAAAATTTTAACAGATTTAAAACTTGACAGCGCAACAATTACTACTGGATTGCTTCATGATACAATAGAGGATACTAAAGTGACATATGAGAGTGTTAGAAAAGAATTTGGTGAAGAAGTAGCAAATTTAGTTGACGGTGTAACTAAAATATCTGAATTAGAAACTAAAGCCTCAACTGACTCTAAGGCAGAAAACTTTAGAAAATTAATTTTAGCAACCTCAAAAGACATAAGGGTTCTTCTTGTCAAACTTGCGGACCGGCTTCATAACATGAGAACAATTCAGTTTGTTAAAGATAAGGATAAAATAATACGTAAAGCTAAAGAGACAATGGAAATTTATGCACCACTTGCTGATCGAATGGGCATGAATAGAATTAGAGATGAGCTAGAAGATTTATCATTTTCAGTTTTAAACAAACCAGCAAGAGATCTTATATTACAGAGACTAAAATTTATAAAAAACAATAGAGAAGATACCTTTAAGTCAATATCAATTGAGTTTATTGAACTTTTAAAAAATAATGGAATTGATGCAACAATAACAGGTCGAGAAAAAACTCCTTTTTCAATTTGGAGAAAAATTCAAAATAAAAAAGTTTCTTTAGAACAACTAACAGACATTATTGGTTTTAGAATTATTGTAAAAAATGTAGAAGATTGTTATAAAACTTTAGGTGTTTTCCATAGTAAATTTTCTGCGATACCTGGAAAATTTAAAGATTATATTTCAACACCAAAGATAAATAAATATAAGTCCATTCATACATCAGTAATTGGCCCTAGAAAAAATAGAATTGAAATACAAATTAGAAATTTTGAAATGCATGAATTTGCAGAACGTGGTATTGCATCTCATTGGAAATATAAATCATCTGAAAAATTTTCTGATTTATCTTGGAAAGAATATGATTGGTTAAGAGATTTAGTTGAAATTATTGAAACAGGAAATAGTCCAGAACATTATTATGAATTTACGAAGCTTCAAATGTTTCAAGAAAATGTTTTTTGTTTTACACCTAAAGGTTCGGTAATTAAACTTCCAATGAACGCAACGCCAATTGATTTTGCTTATGCTGTTCATACTAAAATTGGAAATAGTGCTATTAGTTCTTTAGTCAACGGTACTGTAAAAACTTTACAAAGTGTTTTAAAAAATGGTGATATGGTTAAAATTATAACCTCAAAAAATGCCTCACCATCATTACATTGGCTTAGCTCTGCAAAAACTGGAAAGGCAAGAGCTTCAATAAGAAGATATTGGCAAGATAAGTCTTTAAAAAATAGTCAAAATATTGAAAAGAATTATTCAAGCACAATTGAAGTTGATTTGCCGCACAAACCTGGTGCACTCGGGAATATTTGTCATTTAATAGGATTAAACAAGGGTAATATAATTAATGTTGAATTGGTAGAACGAAAAGATGATTATTACAAATTTTCTTTAGATCTACAAATTAAGGATTTGAAAAATTTTACAAACTTGATAAGTCAAATAAAGCAAAGTAATTTAAATTTTAAAATAATAAGACATAAACAGAAAAAAAATGCTTTCATTAGAAGAATCTTTGAAAATTTTAAAAGAAACTAACGCTTTAATAGAAGGTCATTTTATACTTTCCTCTGGTTTACATAGTTCAAAATACGTACAATGTGCTCAATTGATGAGTAAACCACATAAAGCTAATAAATTATGTGCAGCTCTTGCCGAAAAAATTCAAAAAGAATTTACTGAATTTGATATAATTTTGTCACCAGCTATGGGAGGAATTATTATTGGTTACGAAATAGGCAAGATTCTAAAAAAAGAAACAATTTTTTCAGAAAGAGAAAGTGGAGAATTTAAACTAAGAAGGGGTTTTAAAATTAAAAAGAATGCTAAAGTTTTAATTATAGAAGATGTTATTACAACTGGTAAATCAAGTTTAGAATGTTCAAGTCTCGTCAATTCAAATGAAGGAATTATTGTTGGATATGCTTGTATAATAGATCGATCTAATGGAAAATCTGAAATAAAAAGTAAGATAGTTTCCCAGGTAGAGTTAAACATACCTACATTTTCAAAAAATAATTTACCAAAAGAATTGTCTTCAATTAAACCAGTCAAACCTGGAAGTAGAAATATTTAAATGAAGAGAATTAGACTTGGTGTAAATATCGACCATGTTGCAACAGTTAGAAATGCAAGAGGTGAAATATATCCAAGTCCTTTAAGAGCTGCTTTGCTAGCTCAAAAAAATGGAGCAGACTCTATAACAATTCATTTAAGGGAAGACAGAAGACATATTAATGAAATTGATCTTAAACAAATAAAAAATAAGCTAAAAATTCCACTTAATTTAGAAATAGCAGCCACAAAAGAAATGTTAAGGATTGCCTTAAAAAGTAAACCACCTTTTGTATGTATTGTTCCTGAAAAAAGAAAAGAAATAACTACTGAAGGTGGATTAAATTTAAATTATAATAAAAAATCTCTTGCAAATATTATTAAAAAATTAAAAAAAAATAAATCCAGAATAAGTTTGTTCATAGAACCAAATTTGAAAGATGTTAATGAGTCAAAAAAACTTGGTGCTGATTGCGTAGAATTACACACCGGAAAATTATGTAATTTAATTAATAAAAAAAAAAGTTATAAAAAAGAATTAATTAAGATAAAAGCTGCTGTTAAATTAAGCAATAAATTAGGATTAGAAGTTCACGCAGGACATGGTTTAGTATTTAACTCAGCTAAAATCTTGTCAAAAATAAATGGTATTAAAGAATACAATATTGGACATTTCTTAATTGGAGAAGCCATATTTGTAGGCTTATCAAATGTTATTAAATCATTTAAAAAGATTTTAAAATCATGAAAATCTATGGAATTGGTACAGATATAGTTGGTATTGATAGGATTAAAAAAACAATAAAAGACCAAAAAATTTTAAAACGACTATTTAATGAAAAAGAGATTTCAAGATGTAGTAAAATACTTAATTCACAAAATTGTTATGCTAAAAGATTTGCTGCCAAGGAGGCTTTTTCCAAAGCTTTAGGAATTGGTATTTCCAATGGAATAAATTTCAACGAAATTATTGTACTAAATAATAAAAATGGCAAACCCTTAATTAAATTTGAAGGTAAAACAAAAAAATTAATGACAAAAAAATTTAACAATAAAGCTATAATTTTTTTATCTCTTTCTGATGAAAAAAAATATGCAGTTGCATTCGTAACTATCTCTATATGAAAAAAAAAACAATAATTGAAATAATATTAGAAAATATTAAAACATTGATTGGTGCTTTAATTATAGCTATTCTAATTAGATCTTTGATATTTCAACCATTTTATATTCCTTCTTCATCGATGGAACCGACGTTACTAGTAGGTGACCGTATATTTGTATCTAAATACAAATATGGTTATAGCAAACATTCATTTCCCTTTAGTCCTAATTTAACTAATAAGAGATTTTTTACACAAGAACCAATTAGGGGAGATTTAGTTGTGTTTAAAACTCCTGAAGACAATAGAACGGACTTTATTAAAAGACTTGTAGGTTTACCCGGAGACACAATTCAATTTGTCAATGGAGACTTATTTATTAATAATAAAAAAATAATTAGAGTAAAAACTAAGATAAAAAATGTTATTAGGTGCGGAAATTTTAATTTAGATACAAATTCTTTTATCGAAACATTGCCAAATGGTGTTAAATATTTAGCAGTTTATAAAAAAATAGGTTCACAACAAAATAGTCGAAAATTTAAAGTTCCTCTAAATCATTATTTTTTAATGGGTGATAATAGAGATTGTTCTAGAGATAGCAGATACCTTGACAGTGTTGGCTATGTTAAAAATATAAACCTTGTAGGTAAAGCAAAAATTATTTTTTTTTCAAATGATACAAAAAAAAGTAGTTTAATTAAATTTTGGAATTTAAAAAAGTCTTTTAGATTAGATAGACTATTTAAGATATTATAATGGTAGATAAAAAAAAAGAATTAGAAAAAATAATCAAATATTCATTTAAAAATAATTCATTATTATCTCAATCATTAACCCATAAAAGTTTTGATAATATCAATAATAATGAAAAATTAGAATTTTTAGGAGACCGCGTTTTAGGGCTTGTTATTTCTCAAAAATTATTAGAAAAATTTCCACATGAAAAAGAAGGTATTATCGATAAAAAATTTGCAAACTTAGTAAATAAAAAGACTTGTACTTCTATAGCCAAAAAATTAAATTTAAAAAAATTTCTATTTTTAGGTGCTTCACATAAGAATTTAGAGAGATCCGCAGATAAAATAGTGAGTGATTGTTTAGAAGCTATAGTTGGTGCGATATATTTAGATAGTGGATTAAAGTCAGCACAAAAATTTATTTTTAATTTTTGGGATACCTATCTGGAAAAATCTATAGTAACTTTAATAGATTCTAAAACACAACTTCAGGAATATAGTCTTAAAAAATATAAAGAATTACCTAAATACATCTTTTATAAAAAAACAGGACCTCAACATAAACCTTTATTTAGAACTGAAGTTCAGATTCCGCATTCAAAAAAAATTTCAGGTAAAGGAACATCTAAAAAAAATGCACAACAAAAAGCTGCAGCTGAACTATTAAGAATTTTAAAAGTATGAATTGGGAAGACAATTGTTATTTATTATCTAAAAGAAAATTTAGAGAAAATGGTAATATCATTAATATTTTTACTGAAAAGAAAGGCAAAATAGATGGTATTGTATACGGTGGTAATTCAAGAAAAATACGTAACTATCTACAAATATCGAATAAACTTTTTGTTATCCATGCCTCTAAAAATGAAAATAGAATTGGATATTTTAAAACAGAGCTTATAAAACCAGTTTCTCCGTTATATTTTAATGATAGAGAAAGAACATCTGCTTTAATTTCAATTTGTTCACTATTAAGTATTTTATTACCAGAAGGTCAGCCTAATAAAAAAATTTATAATTCATTTGAAAATTTAATTAATTCTATAAATTTAGATGATTGGATTATTTTATATATTTTTTTTGAACTAAATCTTATTAAAGAATTAGGTTATGATACAAATCTAAATCAATATAAAGATGACACAGTATCTGGAGAAAAAATTAAAAAGATTACCATTGATGGATATCTATATGAGATTCCTAATTATCTAATTTTAAAAAAACCTCCTATAAATATTTCTAATGGATTAATTAAAAAATCTCTTTATTTTACAAGAAATATTATTCTTAATAAATTTTTTTTACCTAATAATATTCCTTTTCCAAAATCTAGAGTCATTTTGGAAAACTATTTTATTTAATTTCAATTATTTAATTCTTTTGCTATTTCTAGAGCAAAATAAGTAACTATTGCTGATGAACCAGCTCTTTTAAATGCTATTAAAGTTTCTATGATAGAATCCTTATTTATTAATTTATTTTTTATACCATTTTTTATTAAACTATATTCACCTGAAACTTGATAAGCAAAAACCGGTATCTTGAAATTATCCTTAACCGATTTAATGATATCTAGATAAGGCATTCCTGGTTTTACCATGACTAGGTCAGCGCCTTCTTTAATATCTAAGGAAACTTCCCTGAGAGCTTCAGATTTATTTCTAAAATCCATTTGATAAGTTTTTTTATCGCCCTTTAATATCTTTTTAGATCCCACAGCATCTCTAAAAGGACCGTAAAAACTAGACGCATATTTTACAGCATAAGAGAGTAATTGAACCATTTCATGACCTTCTTTATCTAGCGCTTTTCTTATCTTTCCAATTCTTCCATCCATCATGTCGGAAGGTGCTATTACATCACAGCCCATCTGTGCTTGAAGTATTGATTGTTTAATAAGTATTTTTATTGTTTCATCATTTAAAATATTTCCTGATTTAAGTAATCCATCATGACCATGTGATGTATATGGATCTAAAGCTACATCACACATAATGCCAATATCATTTTTAAATCTTTTTTTTATAAATCTGATTGCTTTACAAACTAAATTGTTTTCATTTAAAGCTTCTGTTCCATGAAGATTTTTATTTTTTTTTGCTGTGTAAGGAAATAAGGCGATCATTGGTATTCTACTCGTAATTGCTTTATTTACAATTTCGCCTAGTCTATCCACTGAATATCTATAAACACCTGGCATAGATTTTATACCTTGTTTTATATTTGTTCCATCAACTAAAAATATAGGTAATATAAAATCATTTACTGAGAGGCTATTTTCTTGAACCAATTTTCTAGACCAGCTGTATTTTCGGCTTCTACGAAGTCTTAAATTTGGAAATTTACCTGTAATCATGATTTAATTTAATTTTAATATGCGACAAATGTAATGTACAAATATATAATACAAAAAGGTAAATAACAATAATTCATGAACTCAGATACAAAAAAAATAGTCAATTTAGATTTAAAAAGAGAGAAAAATATTTTAAATTTTAGTGATTTTCAAAAACAAAATATTAAATTTGATATCACTAGACTTCAAGAAGCTTACAAACAAATTATTCAAACTAAGAAATTTGATGATGGAGGAGGCATATCGCATTTTGGTGCAATTTGTTTAACTAGAATACCTGGCGACCCAGACTCTGTTAAAGGGCACAAAGCTAGAGGTTTGTATTGGACTAAACCAAATAAATCAGGAGAAGAAGTTTCTAGAGATATGAAAATAGATGAGTCGACTTATTCAGAATTCATACCTGATTACGAAAACACATATTTTAAAGAAGTCTTCGACATTCTTTCTTCTAAATTTAAACTCGGAAGAGTTAGAATTTTATTAAAAGAACCAAGGTCGACGTTGAGCTGGCATAGAGACCCCGAGCCAAGATTGCATATTCCAATTATTACTAATCCTGGATGTTTAATGGTTATTGATAATGTTGCAAAACATATGCCTGCCGATGGTTCAGTTTGGATTACTAACAATTCAAAATATCACAATGCGTTTAATGGTGGAGAAGAAAATAGAGTACACCTAGTTGCTTGTGTATTGGATTACAAGTTTAATTAGTTTGAAATATTTATTTAAAAAAGTTTGTATAGCCTCTGATCATGCAGGTTTAAATTTAAAAAAAGTTATCATAAATCACTTAATTGATAAAAATATTTCAATTATCGATCTTGGTCCTTATAAAGGCAAATCTGTAGACTACCCAGATTATGCAAAAAAACTAGCTAATCGAATTAAAGTAAAAAAAAGTGATATAGGTATACTTGTTTGCGGTTCTGGAACAGGAATGGCAATAAGTGCTAATAAAATCAAAAATATAAGAGCCGCTGTTTGCTACAATACGATGTCTACTAGATTGTCTAGAGAACATAATAATGCTAATATAATTGCTTTAGGTGCCAGATTAATTAAGAAAAAATTATCTTTAAAATTAGTAGAAATTTTTCTTAAGACTAAATTTGAAGGCGGAAGGCATTTAAAAAGAATTAAGAAAATATAATTATGTCTACAGCAATTAAATTAAATAAATATCTTAATAGTTTTTTTAAACATAATCTTCAAGAAGCTGATGTAGAACTGTACAACACAATAGCTGATGAGTTTTCAAGACAACAAAATCATATTGAACTTATTGCATCAGAAAATATAGTTTCAAAAGCTGTATTAGAAGCACAAGGATCTATTTTAACAAATAAATATGCTGAAGGATACCCGGGTAAAAGATATTATGGAGGATGTGAACATGTTGACGTGTCTGAAAATTTGGCAATAGAAAGAGCAAAAAAATTATTTGATTGTAATTTTGCAAATGTGCAACCTCATTCTGGTGCACAAGCTAATGGCGCTGTTTATCTCGCTTTAATAAAACCAGGTGACACAATTTTGGGGATGAGTTTGAATTCAGGTGGACATCTTACACACGGAGCTAAGCCAGCTCAGTCAGGAAAATGGTTTAATGCAATTCATTATGAAGTTGATAAAATTACTGGTCTAATAGATTATGACAATGTAGAAGCGCTGGCTCTGGAACATAAACCAAAAATAATTATAGCTGGTGGAAGCGCTTATTCAAGAATAATTGATTTTAAAAAGTTTAGAGAAATATCTGATAAAGTTGGAGCATATCTTTTAGTTGATATGGCACATTTTTCTGGCTTAGTAGCTGGCGGAGAGTATCCAAATCCAACTAAGTACGCAGATGTAGTTACATCAACAACTCATAAAGTATTGCGAGGGCCAAGAGGAGGAATAATTTTAACTAATAATGAAGAATTAATAAAAAAATTTAACAGTGCAATTTTTCCAGGTTTACAAGGTGGACCTTTGATGCATGTTATAGCTGCTAAAGCAGTTTGTTTTAAGGAAGCGTTATCTCAAGATTTTAAAGTATATACTAAGAACGTTATTAATAATGCTAGGATTTTATCTGAGTGTTTGACTAAAAAAGGTTTTAAAATTTTCTCTGGCGGAACAGATACACATTTAATGTTGCTGGATTTGAGGTCTTTTAATGTTACAGGAAAGGATGCTCAGGCGTCATTAGGTAGAGCAAATATAACATGTAATAAAAACGGAATACCTTTTGATACAGAAAGTCCAATGATTACATCAGGTATAAGATTAGGTACACCAGCATGTACCACTAGAGGGTTTGGTAATCAAGAATTCGAATTTGTTGCTGATCTAATTTATAAAGTTATTAAAGGATTAAGTGATAATAAGTTAGATAATTCAAAAGTAGAAAACGAAGTTAAAAAAGATGTTATAAATCTTTGTTCTTCTTTTCCTATATATGATAATTAAATAAATTAATTATGCTTTGTCCATTTTGTAGAGAAAAAGATACATCTGTAGTTGACTCAAGGCCTACCGAAGACGGTACTGCCATTAGAAGGAGAAGGTTATGTGGATGTGAAAGGAGAGAAAGGTTTACAACTTTTGAACGCGTGCAATTTCAGGAATTAACCGTAATAAAAGGAAATGGAAAAAGAGAACCATTCGATAGAGATAAAATTTCTAAATCAATAAGAATAGCAACAAGAAAAAGGCCTATCGACTCAGAGACGATTGAAAAATTCATATCAAAAATTGTTAGAAATCTTGAAGGACTTGGTGAGAGTGAAATTCCAACTCCAACTATCGGAAAATTTATTATGGAAGGTTTGTCTGCATTAGATAAAGTTGCTTACGTTCGTTTTGCTTCTGTTTATAAGAACTTTAAAGAAGCTAAAGATTTCGAACAATTTGTTGGCAACCTAGATGACAAGAAATCATAAATACTATTTAGATATTGCTTTTCAACTTGCTGAAAAACACTTAGGTAAAACTAAATCAAACCCGTGTGTAGGGACTGTTGTTGTAAAAAATAATTCTGTAATTTCATCTGGGGTTACTTCTATAAATGGACGACCTCATGCTGAATATAATGCTCTAAAAAATGAAAAAAACTTATTTGGATCAGATCTATATACAACTTTGGAACCTTGTTCACATTATGGGTTAACAC
>JBJLEC010000003.1:0-57158 GCA_045566115.1 Candidatus Pelagibacter sp.
TGATCAATTTTTTTGTAGTTATACAAAAAGATGCTTTAGTGCCAATAGCTTTATCTTTGTATTTTTTTAAATCATAAAATGATAAATCACCTACATGAGCTTTATCAAGAGGTTTAACAGCTTTGATGATAGAGTTATTTTTAAATTTTTCTTTAGGAAATAATTTAGATATAGAAAGTTCTTTTTTTAAGAAAAAGTTTTTAGAACTCATCAAATATTACTAATTCAATTTTATTGATTGCAATTTAGTATTTAGTATTTTTATAATTTCTTTTGTAATATCAAGTTTTTCATCAGCTAAAATTATATTTTTTTTATCAATAACAAGTCTAATTTTTTTTTCTTGCATATATGACTCTATTATAGGGTTTAAATTTTTTAAAAGTTCATTTTTAGCTTTTCTTCGATCTTTAGCTACGTTTTCCAATAATTTGTTTCTTTCTTTTTGTAAGCTTGAAACTTTTTTTCTTAATTCATTTACTTTTTTCACATATTCTTCTTGAGTGATTACTTTTTTTTGTTGAATTATTTTTCTTTCTTCTTCTTGAATTGATTTTTCTTTTGAATTTAATGATTTTATTCCACTATCTAATCTTTTTTTTAATGAATCTTGAGCTTTTTTACCTGCTGTGGAATTATTCAATATAAATTTAAAATCTAAATAAACTGGTAATTCTGCAAATACTGGCTTTGATAAAGCAAAAAGAATGAATGGAATAAAAAGAAATTTTTTTAAGTAATTCATTTAAAAAGTTGTACCTAAATTAAAGTTAAAACTTTCAGTTTTATCTGTTTTTGCCTTAGATAAATTTTGTGACATTGTAAAAGATAATGGACCAATTGGTGAGTTCCAGCTAAGTGCGGCACCAAAAGATGATCTTATTTTATTACTGTCATCAATTGAGCTATCGTAGTCTACGCCCCACACATTTCCTGCGTCTAAAAAAAGGCCTATATCAGCATTTGAAGTGTTAGGAAGTAATTTAGGCAAGCTCAATTCTAAATTTGCTGCTGCAGTATAATTTCCTCCAATATGGTCTGTTCCGTCTACTGGACCAATTTTATTTTTTTCAAATCCACGAAGTCTTCTAGTGCTTAAATTTTTTCTTTTACTTAATCTAACATCATCAGCACCTACTCCAGTAATAGTTGAGATAAGAAATTTAGAACCCAAAACAGCATTTTCAGTAAAAGCTTTATATTTCGATAAGCTAAAAGAGTTACTTATAGATTGTTTATCAGCATAAATTGGAAGTGATTGATTGAAATAGATGATTGAACCTTCTGTAGGTCTAAATGAACGATTTCTAGTGTCATATTTAATACCATATTCTCCAGTCAAATCTGAAAAATTACCACTTTGCTTTTTTAAGTTCGCAGAAGCTGTGTCTAAAGTTCTAAGATCATCGTAACTTGCTGATAAACCTAAATCAGTATAAATATTTTTATACTGTTCAAAAGCAGTGCCTATACCTGCGGCAACAATAGTATTTTCATAGCCACTGTCTGGTTTATCGTTTTCTTTACTAGTGACATAATAATTTATCGAGTTGCCTAAAAAATTGTAGTTTGGATCGCTATAGCTAATTGTTCCAGAAAGAGATTCACTGTCTGATGCTAGATTAAAATCCAGCTTTTTTCCTTCACCTAACCAGTTGTTTTCTGAAATAGTAAATTCAAAGCTTCCACCATTAGTACCGACCCCTGCACCAGCAGCGATTTCTCCTGTTGGTTTTTCTTCTACCTTAATATCTATAATCTTTAAATTATTTGCTGAACCTTTTGATACATCTGATTTTACTGATTTAAAAATGTTTCTTGATTTTAAGTTAGCTAATGATCTATCTAGATTTATATTTGTAAAAGGGTCACCCTCGTCCAGTAGAATTTCCCCTCTAATGACAGTTTCATTCGTAACATTATTTCCTAAAATATTAATTCTCTCAACTAAATTTTTCTCTCCTTCGTAAATATTAAAGTTGATTGAAATAGAATTTGATCCGACTGATTCTTCAACATTATGTTCAACAAATTGTAAATTATTCTTATCAATTAATTCATCAATATCGTCTAAGATTTTTTTTATTTCAAAAGGTGAGTAATATTCACCGATTAATTTATCATAAGATTTTTTAAGAGGAAAAAATAATTTATTATCAAAGGTTGGGTCTACAGTTGTTGTTATTTTACTTATAGTATATCTTGTTCCGGCGTTGATGGTGTAGACAAGGTCTACATTATTTTTATCATTTAGTTCAGCTGAGTTTGAGACTATGTCTACATCATAGTAGCCGATAGATTTATAATAATTCATCATTAATCTTATATCTAGATTAACTAAGTTTTGACTAAAGTTTGTATTTCTTGAAATAAATTTCCAAAATTTATCCTCTTCACTAGCTGTTATATCCTTTAATCTTTTATCTCGAATTTTTTTATCGCCTGTAAATTTTATTGATGAAATTTTTGTTTTTTCACCTCTTTGAATATTTATAAGTAAATCATAATTAGATGCATCTAATTGATTTACTTTTGTATCAATTTTAACAAAATTATAACCTAGCGATGAATAAAGGTTTTTAAGAATTTCAATATCGCTAGAAAGGTAAGATTTTATAAAAGATTGTTTTTCTTTTAGTTGTAAATTTTTTAATAACTCTTTTTTTATTTTGTTACTTTTTTCTCCATTGATTATTATTTGATTTACTAAAGGATACTCAATTAAATTAACGATTAACTTATTATTTTTAACCTCCACATCTATTTCTTTAAAAAAATTTGTTGAATTTAAATTTGTTATGATCTTGTTTAATTCCTTATCTGTAATATCAGTATTATTTTTAATTTTACCATAAATTAAAACTGTTTCATCACTAACTCTGTTATTTCCATTTATGGTTACACTGTTTATAATTTCAGCTTTTAATGAAAGGCTAAAAAAAATTATATTAATAATAATTAATAAAGTTATAAATTTTTTTTTATTTAACATATTTCTTAGTTGTGGTTTTAGCCCAATTGTCGATTTTTAAGATTTGATTAATATTAATAGGTGTTTTTATAGCATATTTTTTATAATTTCTATCATTTAAGATGTTCATAATGATTTTGTAAATGCTTAAAAATGGTATTTTTTTCTTAAGAAATTGATCAACAAGCACCTCATTTGCAGCGTTAATGATAATTGGAGTGGATGGATGTTCATCCAACCTATCTTTAAGTTTTATTACAGGAAATATATTTGAGTCAACTTTTTTAAAATATAAATCTTCAATAACTTTAATTTTTTTCTTTTTTTTGAAAAAATCATTGATATTTATCTTTCCATCAAAAATCGCATTAGCTAATGGAATTATCATAGTTGTGTCATGATATAAAAATTTAATTAAACCATTTTTCATTTCAATTATTGCATGAACTAAGGAATTTGGGTGGATTAATATATCTAATTTTTTATTTGGAATATTAAATATTTTTTGGGCCTCTATTAATTCTAAAATTTTATTCATTAATGTTGAAGAATCAATTGTAATTTTTTTTCCCATTTTCCATTTTGGATGATTTAAAGCATCTTTTATTTTTATATTTTTTAATTGATTTTTTTTATAATTCAAAAAAGGACCGCCAGATGCAGTTATATAAATTTTTTTAATTTCTTTTAGCGAGTGATTTTCAAGTAGCTTCAAAATAGAAAAATGTTCTGAGTCAATTGGGATAATTTTTGTATTATATTTTATAGCTGTTTTTTTTATTAAATACCAACCACAAATAATAGACTCTTTATTTGCAATTAAAATTTTTTTACTTGATTTAACCATCTGAATAGTTGGTTCCAATCCAACAACACCTGGAATAGCAGAAATAGTTATGTCATTTTTTTTTGATGAAATTAATTCATTAAAAGTGTTTGAGATAATTATTTTATTTTTTGAAAATTTTTTTTTAATTTTCTCGTATATATCTTTATTTGTAATAACAAAAATTTTAGGTTTGTATTTTTTTATTTGTTTTTTTATTAAATAAAAGTTTTTATTTGCTGATAATAAATGAACTTTAAAATAATTTTTTTTTTTATCTATTATAGATAATGTCGAAACACCTACAGAACCTGTGGAACCAAGAATTGAAATAGACTTTCTCATTTAATAAAATATTGAAAGAAAAAACATACCAATAGGAACTCCAAGAAGTATTCCATCTAATCTATCTAGAATACCTCCGTGACCAGGTAAAAAATCTCCAGTATCTTTTACTTTTGCTTTTCTTTTTAAAAATGAAAAAAATAAATCACCTATCTGGCATGCGATAGATGTTATTATAGCAATTATTATAACAACATAGCTTAAATTATTTGTAAAAAAATATATTGCACAAGATAGAACAGCAATTGTTAAAATAATTGAACCTAAAGCTCCTGCGTATGTTTTGTTTGGACTAATTCTAGTTAACTTCGGACCTTTAAATATCTTTCCAAAAATAAATCCACCAATGTCTGAAGCAATACATCCAAGTAATAGAATAAAAATTATTATTTTAAGTTGTAAAAAATTTGAAAGTAAAAAAAATATTGAACAAAATAAAAATAAGTAAATTGTAAAAAAAATATTTGATATTAGTGAATAAAATTTATTAAATTTAATTTTATTAATTAAACTCATGAATTCTAATAATGAAACAACTCCAAAAACTAGTAGGACAAAAACTAGAGCTGCATTATATTTAATTATTAATAAAGTTAAAATTAATAAAGTTATTGATGTATAAAATCTTTTTTTAAGGTTTTTGTTAATCATATATTTCCAAAATTTCTCTTACTTTTTTTATATCTTTTAATAATTGATGTTAAATCATTTGTATTGAAATCTGGCCATAATTTCTTTAAAAAAAATAATTCTGTATAAGCTAACTGCCATAACATAAAATTACTTAGCCTTTGGTGCCCGCCAGTCCTTATTAAAATATCTGGATCTAGAATATTTTTGGTGTAAAGATTTTTTTCAAAATTTTTAATATTAATTTTTTTTTTATTTTTTTTTATTGCGTTTAATATTTCGTTTTTTGAACCATAATTAATAGCTAAATTTACCATAATTTTTTCATTTTTTTTGGTCAATAAAATTGTTTTTTTTAAAACTGATTTTACATTTGAAGGGAGTTTATCCACTTCACCAAGAATATTTATTTTAATACCCTGCTTGATAATGCTTTCTATTTCTTTTGAAAAATAATTGGTTATGAGTTTAAATAAAAAGTTTATTTCAGCTTTTGGACGCTTCCAATTTTCAGAAGAAAAAACGTAAAATGATACAATTTTAATTTTAGATTTTATTGAGCCTTTGACAATTTTTTTTACTGTCTCTACACCTTTAAAATGTCCGAAATTTCTCCCTCGACCATTTTTTTTTTCCCCACCTACCATTGCCATCCATGATGAAAGCAACATGGTTGAGCTCGTTCATATCTGACTGATCTCTTTTTCTTTTTCAGTTAATATTTTATCTATATTTTCTATATTTACGTCTGTAAGTTTTTGAATATTTTTTTCGAAGTTTTTGTTATCATCTTCAGTAATAACTTTGTCTTTTAATTTTTTTTTCAAATCTTCGTTAGCTTCTCTTCTAATATTTCTTATTGCTATTTTTCCTTTTTCCCCCATATTTTTTAAAACTTTGATTAAATCTTTTCTTCTTTCTTCTGTTAAATCTGGAATTCTTAATCTTATTGTTTGCCCATCTATTTGAGGATTAATTCCTAATTCTGATTTTTGAATAGCGCTATCTATTAGTGGTGTATTAGTTTTATCCCAAACTTGTATAGAAATTAATCTAGCCTCTGGAACACTTATTGTTCCGAGTTGGTCTATCGGCATCAATTGTCCATAAACATCTACCTTAATTGTATCAAGCATGCTTGTGTTAGCTCTACCAGTTCTTAAAGTTGAAATATCTTTTTTAAGAGAAAGTATGGTTTTATCCATTTTAGATGAAAAATTACTTTCATTAAATTCACTACTCACTTTTTAAACTCCTTCACCAACTTTATATTTAATAAATTGTAGAATTTTAATTTCTTTGTCTGATGAGTTTTCTTTTAAAATATCTGAGACTTTCTTTTTGGGATCCATTATCCACAATTGGTTTAAAAGTGAATTATCATTTAAAAATTTAGATATTTTACCTTTAGAAATTTTTTCTGCCATTTCAGCTGGTTTTCCAGAATTTGTTATTTCTGCTTTTATAATTTCTAATTCTTTATTAACTATAGATTTATCAATTCCATCTTTATCTATTGCCAACGGATTTGATGCAGCAATATGCATAGCTAGTTTTAAACCAATTTCATCATTTTTGTCTTTTATAATTCCATCTAGTTTTACAACAGAAATTATTTTACCAATATTTTTTTCTATAGCCGAATGTACATAAAAATAATTTGTTCCAGACGTATTATTAAAAAAGTTAGTTCGTCTAATTGTAATCTTTTCACCTATCTTTGCTATTAAATTTACTAAATTATCTTTTACAGAAATGTCATTAGCCATTTTAGTTTCTTGAACTATTTCTAAATTACCTTTTGATGAAAAATTAATATCAGATAGTTCTTTACAAAAATTTATAAAATCTTGATTTTTTGCAACAAAATCTGTTTCACTATTAATTTCGATTATTGAAATTTGTCCGTCATATTCCTTTACTAAAGCTAAACCTTCTGAAGCGGTTCTGCTCATTTTTTTAGAAGCTTTAGCAATCCCTTTTTTTCTTAAAAATTCAACAGATTTTTCTATATCGCCTTTAGATTCATCTAAAGCTATTTTACAATCATTAAAGCCCACACCTGTCATTTCTCTGAGTTTTTTGATGCTATCTAATAAATCTTTGTTTGACATTATGTAAATTTAAGAATTATTTTTTTTATCTACAGTTTTCTTAACTATTTCTACTTTATCATCAGAACCTTTGATAAATTTTTCTGCATCTTTAATTGTGTTTTTTAATAACTCGCAATAAAGATTTATTGACCGCCTAGCATCATCATTGCCTGGAATTGGAAAATTTATTCCTGTTGGATCTGAATTACTATCTAGTATCGCTATAATTGGTATACCTAATTTTTTTGCTTCTGCAACTGCCAGAGACTCAATATTTGTATCTATAATAAAAATTAAATCTGGAGTTTTTTTCATCTCTGCAATACCACCTAGAGATCTTTGAAGTTTTTCTTTTTCTTTGCTAAATTTTAAAATTTCTTTTTTAGTAAAACCTAAGTTTTCCTTAGATAATTGTTCATTTAATTTTTTTAATCTTTTAATTGAATTTTGTATTGTATTCCAATTAGTTAGCATTCCACCTAACCATCTATAATTTACAAAATATTGATCTGTTTCTTTTGCTAATTCGCTTACTTGTTCAGAAGCTTGTTTTTTTGTTGAAACAATCAATAGTTTTCCTCCACTAGCTACCACTTTGTGTACTTGAACTAATGCATTTTTTAGAAATTCTACTGTCTGAGTTAAATCTATAATATGAATTGAATTTTTCTCACCAAAAATGTACTTCTTCATTTTTGGGTTCCACCTTAACGTTTTGTGACCCAGGTGAACTCCTGCTTCTAATAATTGTTTTATGTCTACTTTTGGTACGTTCATATTTTTTTTCCGGTTAATCCACCACAGTAATTCCAATATTATGGACCGGTAGGGCTATGCCCTTGTAACTGTGTGCGAAATTACTCACTGATATATACAAACAGGCTAAAAAATCAACTATCTAAAAAGTTATTTTTTCCACGTATTCCTTACCTTTAAGGACTTTTTAGCTGTTTTAAATCAAATTTTCTATTATTTTTAAGAGAGTAATGGGCTTTTTTATTCTGATTTTTAAGAACTAAATTAATTTCAGTTTCTCCATCAGCTGACAATAGTTGACTAATTTCGCCTAAATTACAATTATTTTTTAATTCTATTGTTACTTTCTTGTAAGGTTTATTGATAACATTTTCTACACTTAATATATTTTTTACATTAATTCTTTTCTTTGAAGAGTCATTTGTAGTCCTGTCTTTTTGCAAGGTCAATACGAAAGACTCTGACTCCTTAAGTTTCTCTCTATTTAAAACAAGTATTTCAGAAAATAAAAAAAGTTCAAATTCACCCTCAATATCACTAAATTTAACTATTCCATATGGAGTTCCTTTTGCACTTTTTTTTTCAACTATTGACATAATAGTTCCTGCTACTAAACCCTCACTATCATTATTTTTATAAAATTGATTATAAGACATTATTTTCAATTGATTGAATATCTCGCTATATTCATTGAGTGGATGGTCCGACAAATAAAAACCTAAAGATTTAAACTCTTCCGTTAAAAGTTCTTTTCGCTTCCAAGGCGTATGGGGCAAAAAATCAAATTCCTTATGTGTGTTATCTTGGCCCTCAAAAAGACTCGATTGGTTATTTTCTTTATCATCATTTATATTTTTAATTTGTTGTATTATTTTTTGGTATTGAATTTAAAATTTTATTCCTATCTTTATCAAACTCATCAAAAACACCACTCTTTACTAAGCCTTCTAATTGTAATTTATTTACATCTTTTGCATCAACTCTATTTATAAAGTCAGCAAAAGTTTTATATTTTCCATTTTTTTTCTCTTTCGTTTAAAATATTTGAAATAGCTTCAAAACCAACACTTTTAATTGCACCAAGACCGTAAAAAAGTTTACCGTCTATAGCTTTGAATTCTGCAAAAGATTTATTTATAGATGGTCTGATTATTTCAATATTTAATCTTTTTAATTCTTCAACAAATTCTCTAAGTTTAGAAGTATTAGTTAATTCAGTTGACATAGTTGCAGCTATAAAATCTTCTTTATGGTAAGTTTTTAGATAAGCAGTTTGGTAAGCAATTAAAGCGTATGCAGCAGCAGATGACTTTTGTTGAATCCATACTGAGCAAAAGGCTCGATTTTTGTAAATACAAAATTAGCTACATCTTTTTCTATACCATTTTTTAAAGCTCCATTTATAAATCTTTCTTTCTGCCTATCTAGTTCAGCTTTCTTTTTTTTACCCATTGCTCGTCTTAAAATATCAGCTTCTCCAGCTGTGAAGCCTGCCAGTGTTTGAGCAATTTGCATTACTTGCTCTTGGTAAATAATAATTCCATAGGTAGGTTTTTAATATGTCTTTTAAAATAGGATGTATGTAATCAGGATCTTTTATTCCATTTTTACAGTCATTATATATCGGAATATTACTCATTGGTCCTGGTCTATATAAGGCTACAAGTGCAATAATATCATCAAATTTATTTGGTTTCATTTGTTTAATCGCATCTCTCATCCCTGCACTTTCTAATTGAAATAAACCTGTTGTTTCACCAGTTGAAAGAAGTGAAAAAACTTTTTCATCATTTTGATTAATTTTACTGATATCAAGGTTTATATTTTTTAGACGTAATCTTTTTATAGTTTTATCAATTACAGTTAGAGTTTTTAATCCTAGTAAATCAAATTTTACTAGTCCTGCATTTTCCGACGAGTACATATCATATTGAGTCGATGGTAAAATTAAATTGGAACTGTGATCTATGTATAGTGGGAATTGTTCTGCCAATTTATTTCCAGCAATTACTACTCCAGCTGCATGTGTTGCCATATTCCGATTAAGGCCTTCAAGTTGCAAAGATAAATCTAAAAGTTTTTTAACTTTTTTATTATTTCGAACTTCTTCTTTAAATCTTGGCTCACGATCAATCGACTCTTGTAAAGTTAAAGGTCTGGAAGGATCAAAAGGAACCATTTTACAAATTTTATCTACATGACCGTAAGGTAAACCAAGAACTCTACCCACGTCTCTTAGAACCATCCTGGCTTTTAACTTACCGAATGTGATTATATGTGCGACACCGTCTTTATATTTTGTTTTTAAATATTCAAAAACTTGATCTCTTTTTTCTTCACAAAAAATCTATATCGAAATCAGGCATTGAAATTCTATCAGGGTTTAAAAATCTCTCAAAAATTAAATCATATTCTATTGGATCTAAGTCTGTGATATCCAAACAGTATGCAACTAATGAGCCTGCTCCTGAACCCCTGCCAGGGCCTACTGGTATAGAGTTATTTTTTGCCCATTTTATGTAATCAGAGACAATTAAGAAATAACTAGCATAATCCATGGAGTTAATAATATTAAGTTCATGAGAAAGTCTATCCTCATAAAAATTTTTAATTTGATCTTCAGTTTTTTCTAAATTTCTTTTTGAGATAAAGTTTTTTTATTCTATTTCTCAGGCCTTTATTTGCTAAGTTAATTAATACCTCTTCTGGGGAATTATTTTGATCATTGGCGATAGAAGGGAGTATTGGTTTAGATTTTTTTTGGCTTGAAACTAAACCTTAAATGAAAATTATAATTATTTTCTAATGCTTCAGGGATATCTGCATATAATTCCAAAAGTTCTTTGTTCTTTTTAAGATAATGTTGATTACTGTATTTAAATCTATTGTTATCATCTATAAATCTTTTTTCACCAATACAAGTAAGAGCGTCATGTGCTTCGTACATATTTTCATTTAAGTAAAAAACTTCCTGAGTTGCAATTATCGGAATATCTAAAGTTTTAGAGCAACTTAATAAATAGTTTTCATAATTCTTTTCTTCATGTTCGTTATGTCTTTGAATTTCTAAATATAGTCCTATCTTTAAAGCTAGATTTTAAAGAAGTTAATATTTTCTCAAAATCTTTTATTTTATTGGCATAAAATAATTTTCCAAAAAAATTATAATAATTTCCAGTTAATAAGATTAAATCTTCATTATTTGAAATTAAATCATCAAGTCTACAAGATGGGTCTTCTGCTTCTTTGCTTTTTAAATAACTTAATGAAGACAATTTAGTTAGATTTTTATAACCTTTTACTGATGTAGCGTATAATGTTATCTTTCCTATTATATTGTTAGCACAAAGATTTATTTGAGTGCCGATTATAGGTTGAGTTCCAACTTTAGACAATTTTTCAGAAAATTCTAATGCCCCACATAAATTATAACTGTCTGCTAAACCAATTGATTTAATTTTATTAGATTTACAATACTCAGCCAATTCATCAATTTTTATAGCTCCCTCGCAGATAGAGTATTGTGTATGAATTTTTATATTATTAAATTTTTGGTCACTAACGGGCATTAACTCTTTTTATATGACCATCGGAAATAAACAACTTGTAATCAGCCCTGTTGGCAAGTTCTCTATTATGAGTTGCAAAAATTATTGTTTTTTTTAGTTTTTTTAATTTTAAAAATAATGAAAATATTTCTTTTGAGGTTTTAAAATCTAAATTACCCGTAGGTTCGTCAGCTAAAATTAAATCAGTATCAGCTATCAATGCTCTAGCAATTGATACTCTTTGTTGCTCTCCTCCTGATAGTTCATTTGGGAAGTGATCAGATCTATTTAAAATTTTAACGTCTTTTAATATTTTTTTAGCCTTAGATAAAATATCTTTTTCATTTTCTCCTTTAATAAGTAGCGGCATCATAACATTCTCTAGAGCTGTAAAATCTGAAAGTAAATTATTATCTTGAAATATAATTGAAATATTTTTTCTTCTTATTTCGTCTTTTTGACTTTCATTTAAGCTACTAGCCTCTTTATTGTTAATTAATATTTTTCCTTTTGAGGGATTATCAAGTAACGCCAAAAGATGAAGCAAAGATGATTTTCCAGAACCAGAAGATCCTATAAGCGCTATAAGGTCCCCTTGCTTGATTTTGAGATTTAAATTATTAAAAAGAATAATATTTCCATTTATATGTTCATAGGTTTTTTTAATGTTTATAGTTTCAAGTAAAATTTTACTCATATTTAAGAGCTCTAAAAGTTTTCATTTTTGAAATGGTCATAGCTGGTATGTACGAGGCTATCGCTGAGACAGTTATTGATAAAATGAATATTATTAAAATTGAGAAAAAACTAATTTCACTTGGTAGTTTTTCTAAAAAATAAATATCTGGTGGGAAAATTTCTAAATTAAATACTGAGGATAGAAAAATTCTTAATTTTTCGATATTTTGTGAGAATACAATACCTAAGATAATTCCGCTTATTGTTGCAAAAAAACCTATAGAAAAACCTGTTAAAAAAAAAGATTTTTTAATTGAATTATTGCTTAGACCCAAGGTCTTTAAAATAGCAATCTCTTTAGTCTTATTTTTTATTAATATAGTTAACCCCGATACAATATTAAATGCAGCAACAATTACGATAAGTGTTAATATAATAAACATTACATTTCTTTCAACTTTTAAAGCGCTAAAAAAAGATTTATTTAAATCAGACCAAGTATAAATAAAATAATTTGGATTAATTTTTTCTATTTTACTTTTTACAATATTAGCTTTTAAAGGGTTTTTTAAATATATCTCAATATTTAGATCTTTTTTTTCTTTATCGAATATTGATAGAGCATCATCTATTCCTAAAATAACAATATTTTGATCAAATTCTAAAAAACCTGTAGTAAAAGTACCTGCTATATTAAAACTCTCTTGTTTAGGTAAACTGCCTAAAGGTGTGGCAACAAAAGATGAAGACATCAAGCTGATTTTATCATTCTTTTTTAAATTTAAATTATACGCAAGCTCTGTTCCAATGAATACTTGATTTTCATTAAAAGTTTTTACGTTCCCGCTTGTTATATTTTTATTTAAAAATTCGATCGACCTTTTTTCATCTTTATCTATTCCTTTAAAAATAACACCTTTAGCATTATCATTATTAATTATAATACCTTCTCCCGAAAAAGACTTGCTTATCTTTATATCTGGAAATTCATTTTTTAATTTTGAAATAAATTCATCATCTATGGTTGAGTTATTTGGTTGAATTACAATATGAGGATTCAATCCTAAAATTTTTTTTGTAAGGTCAGTTTTAAAACCGTTCATTACAGACATCACAATTATTAAAATTGCAACACCTAACATAATACCTAGAAATGAGAAAATTGAAATAATTTTTAGAAAACCCTCTTTTTTCTTAGGTCTTAAATTCCTCGATGAAATTAGTCTTTCAACTTTTGTAAACAATTTTCTATTTTTTTAGTTTTAACTGGATATCATCTAGGTTTAAAATTTCACTTTTTGAATTTAACTCTTTAAACTCAAATTTTTCTTCCTCAGATTTAGATCCAATTATAATTTGATAAGGGATGCCTATTAAATCGTGTTTTTTAAATTTATTTGACATATTTTCATCAACATCATCTAACAATACGTCAATATTTTGTTTTTTTAGTTCTTTGTAAATTTTTTCTGCTTTTTCTAAATTTTCCTTATTGTTTTTGCTTATGCTAGGAATAATAACTACATCAAAAGGAGAAATTGATTTAGGCCATTTCATAACATCATTGATATAATTTGCTTCTATTGTAGCTCCAACTAGTCTTGAAACGCCAATTCCATAAGAGCCCATTTTTACGGAGGTTTTTTTTCCATTTTTGTCATCTATTAGACAGTTCATAGGTTTTGAATACTTATCACTAAAATAAAAAATATGCCCTACCTCGATACCTTTAGTTTTTAATTGATTTTCTTTTGTTACCTTTGCGTTAAATTCTTCTTCATTAAACTTATCATCTGTAACTGAATAAATGTTTGTATAGTCATCTCTCATTTTTTGAAGTGAGCTTTTTGAGCCCGAGTAATTTTTTAAATCAATTTCAAAAATTTTTTTATCAGCATATATTTCACTTTCTCCTGTGTCTGCTAATATAATAAATTCATGGGAAAGATCCCCGCCTATTGGACCTGTGTCTGCTGCCATTGGTATGGCTTTTAATCCTAATCTGTTAAAAGTTTTTAAATATGAAAAAAACATTTTATTGTATGATTTTTTAGCGTCTTCATCTGTTAGATCAAATGAATAAGCATCTTTCATATAAAATTCTTTACAACGCATAACACCAAATCTTGGCCTTATTTCATCTCTAAATTTCCATTGTATATGATAAAGAAGTTGTGGAAGTGATTTGTAAGATTTTACACTTGCTCTAAATACATCTGTTATCAGTTCTTCATTTGTAGGTCCGTATAACATTTCTCTACCTTGGCGATCTTTTATTCTTAACATTTCTTCACCATAATCTTCATATCTACCGCTTTCTTTCCATATTTCTGAAGATTGAATCGTTGGCATTAACATTTCTTGTGCACCTATAGCATTTTGTTCTTCTCTTACTATTTGTTCAATTTTTTTCATTACTTTAAAACCTAAAGGCAACCAAGAATAAATTCCGGCTGAAGATTGTTTAATCATACCGGTTCTTAACATTAGTTGATGTGATTTAATTTTTGCCTCGGCTGGAAGGTCTTTGGTAATTGGTATAAATAATTTTGAAAGAAACATTATTGCAAGTATTCCCTTAAATTTAATAAATTAAACTCTACTAGATAATATATTACACTAAAAATTATAGAAGTAATTATCGTAGTTATTAAAAATTTTTTACCTATTTTTGGATTATTTGGAGCCCCTGGATCTATTCCGTCTATACGTTCTTTAAATTTTTCTTTTTTAGATTGTATTCCAACGGGTAAAACAGAAAAAAAAATCATCCACCAAATTAAAACATAAACTATTATTGAACCAGTAATTCCCACTAAATTCTCGCTATATTAATGTTTGTAAAAGGTTTTTTCCCTGTTTTTTCTCGAACAATTCTCCTGCAATTTTGTTTTATAGTTTCTATTAGATTTTTTTGTTGATTTTTACTTTCTATTGAAAAAGTTCTACATATATTAAATATTTCATCCTCCATATCAAAAATAAATGGCTCATTATTTTGATTTTCAGGGATTCCTCTAAAGGAAATAATAGGTTTTTTTATTTTTCCATTATTAGAAACTAAAAGAGTTATCTCTAGATATCCATTTATTGATAAATTTTTTCTGTCTTTGATAGACTGTGAGTCTGTTTCTACATTAATGCTACCGTCTAAATAAACTCTTCCTGACGGTGCTTTGTCAATAATTTGAGGCGCGTCTCCAGGTAAGAGCTTTATAATATCACCATTTTCAATTAGTAAAGTTTTAGGTATTTGCATTTCTTTTGCGAAGCTTACATGTTCTTGCATATGTCTATGCTCTCCGTGCACAGGAATTATGCTCTTTGGTTTAACCCACGTATACATATCTTTTAAATCGTCTCTATTTGGATGACCTGAAACATGCACAAAAGCATTTTCTTCACTAATAATTTCTATATTATTTTTTACAATTTGATTTTGTAAATTATATAATTTTTTTTCATTACCAGGAATAATTTTTGAAGAAAAAATCACACAATCACCTTCCTCAAGAAAAACATCAGGATGTGATCCGTTTACTATTCTATTCATAGCTCCCATTGGCTCACCTTGACTGCCAGTTGCTAAATAAAGAATTTTATTTTTAGAAACCTTTTTAGCGTCTCTCGGTTCTAATGGCTCTATTAAACCTTTCAAATATCCGCATTTTCTTGCTGCTTTATATATTCTATGCATTGATCTACCTACTAGGCAAATAGATCGTCCAGTTTTTTTTGCACAATAAAAAATTGACTCCATTCTAGCTACATTCGAGGCGAAAGAAGTCACTAATATTCTTTTAGTTTTTACTTCCATTATTCTTAGTAAACTATCCCTTACATCGGACTCAGATCCAGCTCTGCCAGGGCTAAAAATATTTGTTGAATCACAAATCATTGCAGAGACACCACTACTGCCAATTTTTTTTAATTTTTCTTCATCAATTTTATTGCCTATCAACGGGTTAGGATCTATTTTCCAATCGCCCGTATGTAGAATTGTTCCCAAGGGTGTCTTAATACTTAAACCATTAGGTTCTAAAATAGAATGAGTAAGAGTAACAAAATCAATTTCAAAAGCTCCAAGCTTAATCTGACTATTTAATGGAACAATTTTAAGAAAAGATGAAATATCTATTTTTTTTTCTTTAAATTTTTCAGTAAGCAATGCAGCTGTAAAAGGTGTTGCGTATAATTTACATTTTAACTCTGGCCAAATATGTGCTACAGCGCCAATATGATCTTCATGAGCATGAGTTAGAACTATACCTAATAGGTCATCTTTTTTATCAATAATAAATCCAGGATCAGGCATAATTAAATCTACGCCCGGAATTGTATCGTCAGCGAAAGTAACGCCCATATCAACAATGATCCATTTTTGATCATCCTCTTTACCATACGCATAAAGATTCATATTCATGCCTATTTCACCTGAACCTCCAAGAGGACAAAAAATTAATTCTTCTTTATTCATATAAATTCTTTATAAACTTTTGCTATTCCTTTGATAGTAATATCTTGGTCAATAGATATCTTTTTTTTAATTATACCATTAAAAAAATTTGCGTATCCTCCTGTTAATATAATCTTATAATTATTTTTTTCTCTAGAAGTTATTTTATTAATAATGTTATTTATTAAACCTTCATACCCCCAAACAAATCCAGCATTTAAGGCTTCTTTTGTATTTTTGCCATAATTTTTTTGATTTTTTTTAAGATTAATTAGTGGAAGCAAGGCTGTATTCTTATTTAAATTCATTATTGAAAGCTTTACTCCTGGAGCTATTACACCACCTTCGTAAACTTCATTTTTAATCACATCGAAAGTTGTTGCTGTTCCAAAATCTAAAACTAAACAGTTTTTAAATTTTTTAGCACCTATAGCATTTGCTATTCTATCTGATCCTAATTGTTTTTTATTTTTAACATTAATTTTAATAATTTTATCTAGGGAAAAGTCTTTTATTTCAAATAATTTAAATTCCATAGATTTAAAAATTTTTTTTATTTCTTTATATGCAGCTGGAACTACACTTGAAAATAATAAATTTGAATTTAAATTTTTATTTAAGTAATTGCTTAAAATTTTTTTAATATAATTTTTTTTAAAAATTTTGATCGTTTCAAAATTAAAAGATTTCGCTATTTCAAATTTATTATTTAAAATACACACTTTTGTAGAAGTGTTGCCTATATCACCGACTATATAGTTCATGTTTTATTGTATATTCTTTTTAGTTTTAAATATGAGTAATCTTTTGCTTTAATTAAAAATTTTTCATATATATTTTTTATATTTTTTAAAACCTTATTATTATCTATGTTTTTATTCATTATTTTTTTTAAAGAAGTTGATAAAAAACCTTTATTTTTTGGATCTAGATTTGTATTGATCCCTATTCCAACAATAAGAAATCTTTTATCTTTATAATTCACCACTTCTTGTAATATTCCACATATTTT
Source organism: Candidatus Pelagibacter sp. (assembly GCA_045566115.1). Taxonomy (GTDB): domain Bacteria; phylum Pseudomonadota; class Alphaproteobacteria; order Pelagibacterales; family Pelagibacteraceae; genus Pelagilacustribacter. Next base: position 17,319 of record JBJLEC010000003.1, read on the forward strand.
CTTATTGTTATGCATCAAATCATTCGGCCATTTGATTTTTATTTTTTTAGTAAATTGTTTTGAAAGAGCATTTTTCAATAAAAATGCATTTAAAGTTACAAAATGTTTAAAATTAATATGTTTTTGGTTCATTTCAAAAAAAATTGAAATAAATAGATTTCCTTTTTGTGAAATCCATTTTTTACCCATTGTTCCTCTTCCTTTAGTTTGAATTACAGAAACAATCATTGTGGGTCTTGAGTTTTTTTTTTGTACTAATTTTAAAGCTATATCATTGGTGCTTTTAACACTTTTAAATCTTAATAATTTAATTCTCATTAATTTATAAATAATGAAACAACTAATTTATTCAAAATTGAGGGATATAGAAAGAAAGTTAGTAAAATACTACAGCTTATTAAAATTGAAGCTTGTGCTTTTTTATTTTTAACAGCATCAAATGTAATTACACTGTCATCAAAATATATTATTTTTATAATCTTCAAATAATAAAAAGCCGATATAACTGTCGTTAACAAACCTATTATTGCAAGTGTATACATTTGTTGTTCTAATACAGCTGAAAAAACATAAAATTTGGCGAAAAATCCTCCGAGTGGAGGTATTCCTGCAAGTGAGAATAGTATAATTAAAAATGAAATGGCTAATAAAGGATGTTTCTTTGAAGCTCCTGATAAATCAGAAATATTTTCTTTATATTCACCATCCTTTTTTAATAAGTACAAACATGAAAAAATTCCAATATTCATAATTACATAAATAGAAATATAAACAATTGCACTTTGGTATCCAGAGATATTTCCAGTAGCTACACCTGCTAATGCGTATCCTATATGACCAATTGAACTATATGCCAAAAGCCTTTTTATATTTTTTTGACTTATTGCAGCTACAGCTCCTAGTATCATTGAGGCTATAGATATAAAAATTATTATAGTCTGCCACTCCGATAAAATATTTGAAAAAGGAATAACCATAAATTTAATTAACACTGCTAGACCTGCTACTTTTGGAACTACTGCAAAATAACTTGTTATTGATGTTGGGGCACCTTCATACACGTCTGGAGTCCACATATGAAATGGAACAGCTGATATCTTAAATGCTAAACCTACTAAAATAAACACCATAGCAAAAACTGCACCAATATTTTCTTTATTTAATTCATTTGCTATTAAATCAAAATTTGTTGATCCTGAGAAACCATATAACAAAGAACATCCATATAATAATAAACCTGACGACAATGCGCTTAAAATAAAATATTTTATACCAGACTCTGATGACTTCAAGTTATCTCTATCAATCGAAGCTAATATATAAAGTGACAAAGATTGAAGCTCTAAGCCTAAATAAAATACAATAATATCATTTGAACTAACCATAAAAAACATACCTAGAATTGAAAGTAAAATTATTATGGGGTACTCAAATTTATCTAATTTTTTATCAATAATATAATTTTTAGATGTATTTAAGACAAATAAACTAGAAATAAGTATTAAGATTTTAAAGAAGTTTGAAAATGTATCTCTAGTAAAACTTTCTAAAAAAATTTTTTCTTCAATATTTGGTCTATTAAAGATTATAGCGGTAGTTATTATTATAATTATTGAGGATAAATTAAATATTAAATTAAAACTATTTTTTAAAAAAACTCCTATCATCAATAAAGAAAAAATTGATAACGTCAAAAAAATTTCTGGTAGTAGTATATTTAAATTATTAATCATTTTAATTTAACCCATTAGCCCGAATAGCAATTTCATAATTATTAATTAAATTATCTACAGAAATATTTAATGTATCCATCAATGGTGATGGGTAAAAACCAAATAAAATTACTAATATAGCTAAAGTAATCAACATTAGAGCCTCTAAATTATTAATATCTTTTAAATTTTTTATTTCATTATTGTTTGTATTTCCAAATATTACTCTTTTAGTTAACCAAAGCATGTAAGCTGCGCCAAGAACAACTCCAAAAGTCGCCAACATTGAAACAAGATAATTTTTTTGAAAAGCTCCTGCCAAAACTAAAAATTCTCCAAGAAAACCTGATGTGCCAGGAAGACCCAAACCAGCTAATGCAAAAACTATAAATAAAAATGAATATTTCGGTAAATGGTTTACCAGTCCGCCGTAAGTGCTTATCATACGTGAATGTAATCTATCATAAACTACCCCAACGCATAAAAATAAAGCGGCAGATATCAATCCATGACTTATCATTTGAAAAATACTTCCTTCAATACCTTGTTTTGTAAAAGTGAAAATACCGAGAGTAACATATCCCATGTGAGCAACAGATGAGTAGGCTATAAGTTTTTTCATATCCTCTTGCATCAAAGCAACTAATGAGGTGTATATGATTGCAATTATACTTAATGTATAAATAAGTGGCATAAAATATTCTGAGGCTAATGGAAACATTGGTATAGAGAACCTTAAAAATCCGTACCCAGCCATTTTTAGAAGTATAGCAGCTAATATTACTGATCCAGCTGTTGGAGCTTCTACATGGGCGTCTGGTAACCAAGTGTGAACTGGCCACATTGGCATCTTTACAGCAAAGGAACTAAAAAAAGCTAACCATAATAAATTTTGGTAATCACTTGGAATTTGTATTTTATAAATTTCAGTAACATCAGTTGTGCCTGTTATCCAGTAAATAGCTATAATAGCTACTAACATTAAAACAGAGCCCAAAAGTGTAAAAAGAAAAAATTTAAAAGCAGAATATACTCTTCGTGGACCACCCCACACACCAATGATTAAAAACATTGGAATTAATCCTGCTTCAAAAAATATGTAAAAAACAACTAAATCTAGAGAACAAAAAACACCAATCATAAAAGTCTCTAATATTAAAATTGCAATTAAAAATTCTTTAACTCTTACTTTAACGCTATTTATGCAAGAGATTATACAAATAGGAGTTATCAAAGTTGTTAGAACGATGAAAAGAATTGAAATTCCATCAACACCTAGTTTAAATTTAATAAAATTATTTATCCAATTTTTTTCCTCTAAAAATTGAAAATCTGATGATGCTGGGTCTAAAGAATACCAAACAAATAATGACAACAGAAACGTGGCTAGACTACTAAAAAGTGAAATATAAACTGCACTATTATTATTCTTAATATCTTTTGATAAAAAAATAAAAAAAGAACTAATTAAAGGCAGAAATATTAATGTTGATAAAATTGGAAAATTCATTTTAATTTAAAATTAAATAAGTAAGTAAAATTGATAAACCTATCAGCATCGCAAAAGCATAATCGTAAATAAATCCTGTTTGAAAAAGACTGGCTTTATTAGAAATTTTTTTGATTAATTTTGATATACCATCAGGGCCAAATCTATCTATGATACCTTGATCACATTTTTTCCAAAAGAAAGAACCCATTTTTTTTGCAGGTTTAATAAAAATTTGTTCGTATAGCTCGTCTATAAACCATTTATTAAGAAGAAAATCATATAGAGGTAAATTAGTTTTTTTAAAGTCCTCTAAAATTTTGATGTTGGTCACAAAATAATAAAAAGAAATAGGTATAGCAATAGTCACTAAGATTGGCGTTAATAACAAAAACCATGAAGGAATTGGATCGTGTTTTATCTCATTTAAAAAAAATATCGATGCTTGCCAAAAATCATTACTGTGGTGGCCTATAAAAGTTTCTTTAAAATAATAACCAGCAAATATTGCCCCAATACTTAAAAGGAGTAAAGGGACTAACATTATAATTGGAGACTCATGAGTTTCATTAATTAAAATTTTTTTATTATTATATGGTCCGTGAAATGTTTTAAAAATTAACCTCCAAGAATATATTGAAGTTAAAAATGCTGTAAAAATTCCAATTGTTGCAGCATAATTACCTAAAGTTGAATTTCTTAAATAAGCAAATTCAATTATTGCATCTTTAGAATAAAAACCAGATAAAAAAGGAAATCCAGTCAACGCTAAAGTTCCAATCAACATAAAAATGTAAGTGTAAGGAAGTTTTTTTCTGACACCACCCATATTTCTAATGTCTTGTTCATCTTTAAAGGCGTGAATAACTGAACCAGAACCTAAAAATAATAAAGCTTTAAAAAAAGCATGGGTAAAAAGATGAAACATTGCTACATGATACGCTCCAACTCCAGCTGCAAAAAACATATAACCTAATTGACTACAAGTCGAATAAGCTACTATCTTTTTTATATCATTTTGAACTAAGGCAACAGATGCAGCAAAGATTGCTGTAATCATTCCAACTATGGTAACTAGATTTAACGCTGTTTGTGAATATTCAAATAACGGTGAACATCTTACAACTAAAAATACTCCGGCAGTAACCATTGTTGCTGCATGAATTAATGCTGAAACTGGTGTGGGTCCCTCCATCGCGTCTGGCAACCAAGTATGTAATAAAAATTGCGCTGACTTACCCATTGCTCCAATAAATAAAAATAAACAAATTAATGTGATTAAAGATGTCTCAAATCCAAAAAATATTATTTTTTTTTCTAAAAATTGAGGAGCTAAATCAAAAACTTCTTTAAAATTTATAGTTCCAAAATAAAAAAAAATAAGAAAAATACCAATTGCTAATCCAAAATCACCAACTCTGTTAACAATAAATGCTTTAATTGCTGCGTTATTTGCAGACTCTTTTTTATACCAAAAGCCAATTAATAAATATGAGCAGAGACCCACTCCTTCCCATCCAAAAAATAATTGTAAAAAATTGTCAGACACAACAAGAACAAGCATTGAAAAAGTAAAAAGTGAAAGATAGGACATGAATCTTGGTTTATGAGGGTCGTGACTCATGTAACCAATGGAATAAATATGTACCAAAGCTGATACAAAAGTTACAACAACAAGCATTATTGAACTCAGTGGGTCTATATTAATTGACCAATTAGCAATAAAATTTCCAGAACTTATCCATTCAAATATTTTGTAATTTCCGTAAGTGTTATTTTGGATACCATTCCAAAATAGTAAAATTGATAAAACAGCAGAAATACTTACTAATAGACTAGTTACTATTTCTGAAAAATATTTTATTAGTGATCCTCCCAAATATCCAATAATAGCGCCGATAAGTGGAAGAAAAATTACAGTGTATTCCATTTACCCTTTCATTCCATGTATGTCTTCAACTCTAATAGAGCCTTTATTTCTATAGTAGATAACAATAATTGCTAAACCTATCGCTGCTTCTGCGGCAGCCACAGTTAATATCAACATAGTAAATATTTGACCAACTATATCTCCAGAAAAAATTGAAAAAGAAATTAGATTAATGTTTACAGCGAGTAAAATTAACTCGATTGACATTAAAATAACAATTACATTTTTTCTATTCAAAAAAATACCTATAGTGCCTAGGAAAAATATAATTGCACCTAAAGATAAATAATGACCCAATCCAATCTCAATCATCTATTTTGACTCCTTTATTTGACTCAACTTCTTTTAATTCAATTGAGGATGCTGGATCTCTAGAAATTTGGTTAAAGTAGCTTTGTTTTTTTACACCTTTTCTTTGTCTAAACGTTAAAAGAATGGCACCTATCATGGATAATAAAAGTATTATACCTGCTAATTGAAAGTATAAAATATAATCGGTGTACATAACCAAGCCTAATTGATGTGTGTTAGAAATATTTGATAATTCTAATGTACTGCTAGACATAAGATTATCTTTATACTTCCATCCACCAACAACCACTAATAATTCTAAAAGAATTAAAACACTTACAATTAATCCTGTTGGGATATGTGTAGACTTTTTTCCAATAAACCAAGATTGTTTTTGTTCAGCTACATTAAGCATCATGACAACAAATAAAAATAAAACTGCCACCGCTCCCACATAAACTATCAATATAATCATACCTAAAAATTCAGCGCCAACCATAATAAATAAACATCCAACTGAAATGAAATCTAAAATTAGAAAGAAAACTGAGTTTACAGTGTTCCTTGACGTAATCACCATTAGTGAAGAAAAAATTGCTATTATTGAAAAAAAATAAAAAAAAATGGAGTGAGCTAACATTTATCTATAAGGTTTATCTAATTTTATGTTTTTTGCTAAAACAGTTTCCCATCTATCACCATTATCTAATAATTTTTCTTTATTATAATAAAGCTCTTCTCTTGTTTCTGTTGCAAATTCAAAATTAGGACCTTGAACAATTGCATCTACTGGACAAGATTCTTGGCAGAGCCCGCAATAAATACACTTAAGCATATCAATATCGTATCTAGTGGTTTTTCTACTTCCGTCTGGTCTTTCTGTTGACTCAATAGTAATAGCTTGTGCTGGACAGACAGCCTCACAAAGCTTACAAGCGATACATCTTTCTTCACCGCTAGGGTATCTTCTTAAAGCATGCTCACCTCTCATACGAGGGCTGATTGGCCCTTTTTCAAAAGGATAATTAATTGTTTTTGATTTTCTAAACATTTCCTTAACAGACATTATCAAGCCTTTTACAAATTCTATTAGAAAAATAGTTTTAAGAATTCTTGCTAAAGTCATTAGAAGTTTCCTTTTGGCAATTTATCAAAGTAAAATAAAAAACTTGCTGTTAAAACTAAATAAAAAAGTGAGAGTGGTAAGAAAATTTTCCAACCAAGTCTCATTAATTGATCGTATCTATATCGAGGCACAATTGCTTTAATAAGAGCAAATAATAAAAATAAAAATAAAATTTTTAAAATCATCCAAATTGGCGCTGGAATTAAATTTAATGGATAAATATCAATAATCGGTAACCAACCTCCTAAAAATAAAACAGAACCCATTGCACACATAAGTAGTATATTTGCATATTCGCCCAACCAAAACATTGCATACATCATTCCAGAATATTCTGTTTGATAACCAGCTACTAGTTCTGCTTCTGCTTCAGGTAAATCAAATGGTGGTCTGTTTGTTTCTGCGAGAGCAGAAATAAAAAAAATCACAAACATTGGAAAAAGAGGAATAACATACCACAAGTCCTTTTGGGCTAAGACAATATCTTTTAAATTTAATGAGCCAACACAAAGAAGTACATTAATTATAATTATTCCAATAGATACTTCGTATGAAACCATCTGAGCCGCAGATCTTATTGCTCCCAAAAAAGGATACTTTGAATTTGAGGCCCAGCCACCCATGATTATTCCATATACACCAAGAGAAGAAACAGCAAATAGATATAAAATACCGACATTTATGTCCGCCAGTACAAAATCTTCACTCATAGGAATTACTGCCCAGGCAACTAGGGCTAGTGTCATTGTTACAATGGGAGCTAAGATAAAAACTGTTTTATTAGCACTAGCAGGAATTATTATTTCTTTAAAAATATATTTTAAGGCATCGGCTACTGTTTGAAGTAAGCCGAAAGGACCTACTACGTTTGGACCTTTTCTTTTTTGAACTAAACCCCATACTCTTCTATCTAGCCAAACTATCATTGCCACAGAAACTAATATTGGGACAAGTAAAAATAAAATCTTATAAACTTCTTGACCTAAAATTAAAGCATATTCAAACATTAATTATTTGTCCCATCTTTTTTTATTTTTTGGCGAATTTGCCGACACTCACTCATTGTTTTAGAAGCTCGTGAAATAAAATTTGTATAATAATAATCAAGTTCTCTTATTGAAACATCTTCACTAATAAAATTTGATTGAATATTTTTATTTAGAATTTCTGATAATGAAGGTAAATGGTTTATTTCAGAAAAATTTGGAATTGTATTCAAAACTTCTTTTCTTAATTGATCAAAGTTAGTTAAATTTTCCGTAATACCTATTTTTTTTATAATACGATTAAATATTTTCCAATCTTCAAGGGACTCACCTATAGGATAAGATGCTTTTTTACATTCCTGAACTCTTCCCTCTAAATTTTCGTATAAACCATTTTGCTCAGTATAAGCTGCACTTGGTAAAATAATATCAGCTATTTCTGCGCCTCTATCTCCGTGACTTCCTTGATAAACAATAAATTCTTTATCTTTTTTAAAGTCTAAATTATCAGAACCTAATAAATATAAAAATTTAAATTTTTTATTTTCAAGATTATCAAAAAAACTAAAATTATCACCATTTTGATCTGATAAAATGCATAAATCTAATAATCCCACTGTTGAAGCATTTTGTATTAGAACGTTTAGTGCATTCCAGTCTTTGTTAATGAAGTTATTTTCTATTAAAAAACTTTTTAATTTCTCAAAAATATATTTTCCACTTTTAAGTTCTAAAACAGACTCTCCAATAATAATAATTGGTTTTTTAGCTGATAAAAGTTTTTTAGAAAATTCATGTTCTTTGTTTATTATCTTCTTTATATCATCAGTCTTGCTTCCAATTATTTGATAGTTGTATGTTAAGTCACCTGGATTACCTATTGAAAAAATAGGAAGTTTTTTTTGAGCAAATGTTTTTCTAATTCTAGCGTTTAAAATTGTTGCTTCGTGTCTTGGATTTGTTCCAATTAGCAGTATTAAATCTGAATCCTCAATACCTTTTATCGATGAGTTGAAAATGTAATTAATTTTTTCAGTAGAATTAATATAAAGTTTTTTTTCTCTAAATTCTAAATTATTACTTTTTAAAGTCTTAAATAATTTTTTAAAAGCTAAAGCATTTTCCATGTTAACCATATCTCCTATATGGCCAGCAAATTCATCCGGTTTTGTTGATTGTATTTTTTCTACTATGAGATTAATGGCTTCATCCCAACTTGATTTTTGTAACTTATTTTCTTTCTTTATATAAGGAACGTCTAATCTTTGTTTAAGAAGTCCATCACAAGAATATCTTGTTTTGTCAGAAATCCATTCTTCATTAATCTCATTGTTTAGTCTTGGTAGAATTCTTTTTACTTCCCAGTTATATGTATCAACTCTTATGTTTGATCCTACTGCGTCTAATACATCAATGCTTTCAGTTTTTTTTAATTCCCAAGGCCTTGCCTCAAAAGCATAAGGTTTAGATGTCAATGCTCCTACTGGACATAAATCAATTACGTTAGCCGACAATTCTGACTCCATTGACTTTTCCAGGTAAGTAGTAATTTCCATATTTTCACCTCTTCCTATAGCTCCAATCTCTGGTACACCAGCAACTTCAGTAGCAAACCTCACGCATCTAGTGCAATGAATGCATCTGGTCATTTGAGTTTTAATTAAAGGACCCATATATTTTTCTTTTACATCTCTTTTGTTCTCTACAAATCTACTTTTATCCACTCCATAATATAAAGATTGATCTTGAAGATCACATTCGCCTCCTTGATCACAAACTGGACAATCTAATGGATGATTTGCTAATAAAAATTCCATAACACCTTTTCTTGCTTTTTCTACTAAAGGTGTATTTGTTTTAATATTCATTCCTTCTGTCGCTGGCATTGCGCATGATGCTATTGGTTTTGGAGATTTTTCCATTTCAACTAAACACATTCTACAATTTCCCGCTATAGAAAGTTTTTCATGATAACAAAATCTTGGAATTTCGACGTCAGCAAGCTCGCATGCTTGTAAAACTGTCATTCCTTTTTCAAATTCAATTTCTTTATCGTTTATTTTTATTTTAGGCATTTTTATTGTCCAATAAATGTTGATCAACTAAATAAGGATTATTTAATTTTTTCTTTATTAAAGGTTCTTCTCTACATCGACTTTCAACTTCTTTTCTAAAATGTCTTAATAGACCTTGTACTGGCCAAGCTGAACCTTCACCGAAAGCGCAAATAGTATGACCTTCAATTTGTTTTGTAACATCTGATAATAAATCTACATCACTAAAAGTAGCTTTTCTTTTTGTTATTCTATCTAATATTCTCCACATCCAGCCTGATCCTTCACGACATGGTGTGCACTGACCACAACTTTCATGTTTGTAAAACCTTGCTATTCTTGCCATGCATTCAACAATATCTTGATCTTTATTTATAACAATTATCCCAGCAGTTCCTAAACCACTTTTATTTTCAATCAAAGAGTCAAAGTCCATTGTTAATGTATCGCATATTTTTTTTGGCAATAAAGGCATTGAGGAACCACCAGGGATAATAGCTTGAAGATTGTCCCAACCTCCTACAACGCCTCCAGCATGTTTTTCAATTAAGTCTTTAAGTGGGATTCCCATTTCTTCCTCAACATTACAAGGGGAATTTACGTTTCCAGATATACAAAAAATTTTAGTGCCTGTGTTTTTTGGTTTTCCGATAGAAGAAAACCATTTTCCACCTCGTCTAAGAATTGTTGGTACTACCGCAATAGTTTCAACATTATTAACTATAGTTGGGCAACCATATAATCCAACTAAAGCTGGAAAAGGAGGTTTTAATCTTGGCTGACCTTTATTTCCCTCAATACTTTCCAATAAAGCAGTTTCTTCACCACATATATAAGCTCCAGCACCATAGTGAATATGAATATCAAAATCCCATCCTGAACCACATGCATTTTTACCTAAATATTTTTTTTCATAAGCTTGATCGATTGCTTCTTGTAATCTTTTACCTTCGTTAAAGTATTCACCTCTAATATATATATAACAAATATGAGCTTGAACTGCGTAACCAGCTATCAAACATCCCTCTATCAATTTCTGCGGTTCAAATCTTAATATGTCTCTATCTTTACAAGTCCCTGGTTCAGATTCGTCAGCGTTAATAACTAAATAATGAGGTCTAGAACCTATTTCTTTAGGAGCAAATGACCATTTGAGTCCAGTTGAAAATCCAGCACCACCTCTTCCTCGAAGTTCAGAAGTTTTAATTTCATTAATTATCCATTCACGACCTTTCGAAATAAAGTCCTTTGTATCTTTCCAATCATCTCTTTTAATAGAATTATCTATTTCCCAACCCAATTCGTTGTAAAGATTTTTAAATATCTTATCTTCTTTTTTAAGCATGTTTACCTTCGTTAGCTTTTAAAGATTGTTCTGGAGCTGTGTTTTTTCTTCCTCTAAAAGAACCTGGTTGAATAGGTTTATCGTTTATCAATGAATCTAAGATTTCTTTAGTATTTTTTTCATCTAAGTCCTCATAATAATCATCATTAATTTGAATCATTGGTGCACTCACACAAGCTCCCAAACATTCAACTTCCATCCATGAGCAATTTCCGTTTTTTGAAATTTCATTTTCATTCGGTGAAATTTTTTCTTTGCAAAGCTTTACAATCTTATCCGCTCCTCTTAATAAACAAGGTGTTGTCGTACAAACTTGGACAAAATGCTTTCCAACAGGAGCCAAGTTATACATTGTATAAAAAGTAGCTACTTCATATACAGAGATGTAAGGTATTGATAAATAGTTAGCTATATATTTCATTGCAGCTAATGGAATCCAATTTTTATTTTGTCTTTGAGCTAAATATAAAAAAGGCATTACAGCACTTTTTTTATTTTTTTTAGGATATTTTTTTAAAATTTCTTCTGCTTTTTTTAGATTTCCATCAGAAAATTTAAAAACCTTAGGTTGATCATCATGAATTTTTTTTAGACTCATCTATCAACCTCTCCAAAAACTATGTCTAATGACCCTAATACAGCCGGTACATCTGCTAGCATATGCCCACGGATTAAATAATCCATTGCTTGTAGATGTGAAAAACCAGGTGCTCTTATTTTGCATCTGTAAGGTTTATTGCTTCCGTCAGATATTAAATATACACCAAACTCTCCCTTAGGTGCTTCAACTGAAGTGTAAACATCTCCTTTTGGAACTCTATAACCTTCTGTAAATAATTTAAAATGATGAATTAAAGCTTCCATCGACTCTTTGATATCGTCTCTTTTTGGAGGTGAAATTTTATTATCAATAGATTTAACAGGGCCTTTAGGTAATTTCTCTATACATTGAAGAATAATTTTTACGCTTTCTCTCATTTCTTCTATTCTACAAAGATATCTATCATAACAATCTCCATTTTTTCCAACTGGAATTTTAAAATCTAAATTTTCATAGATTTCATAAGGCTGAGATCTTCTTAAATCCCATGGAACGCCCGAACCTCTTAGCATAACTCCTGAAAAACTATGATCTAAAGCTTCTTGCTTTGATACAATTCCAATTTCAACATTTCTTTGTTTAAAAATACGATTATCAGTTAGTAGACCTTCAAGATCATCGATTATTTTTGGAAAAGATCTACAAAATTTTTCAATATCTTCTACAAGTTTTAATGGAATATCTTTGTGGACACCGCCTGTTCTAAAATAATTTGCATGTAATCTTGAACCTGAAGCTCTTTCATAAAAAGTCATTAAAGTTTCTCTTTCCTCAAAACCCCATAAAGATGGAGTAAGAGCTCCAACATCTAAAGCCTGAGTTGTTACATTTAAAATGTGACTTAAAATTCTTCCAATTTCACAAAAAATAACACGTATATATTTACCTCTTATAGGAACTTCAATATTCAATAATTTTTCAGCCGCTAAGGCAAATGCATGTTCCTGATTCATTGGTGCAACATAATCTAATCTGTCAAAATATGGTAAGGCTTGAGTGTAAGTTTTTTGTTCTATAAGTTTTTCAGTGCCTCTGTGCAGTAAACCGATATGTGGGTCTGCTTTTTCTACAACTTCTCCATCCAATTCTAATATAAGCCTTAAAACACCGTGAGCTGCGGGGTGTTGAGGTCCAAAATTTAAACTTAATGATTTAGTTTTTTTTACCATCTTTATCAGTTTTTTTTATTTCCTTCATATAATTTGTGCCTTCCCAAGGACTTTCAAAATCAAAATTTCTATAATTTTGCTCAAGCTTTACTGGCTCATAAATAACTTTTTTATCTTTTTCACTGTATCTAACTTCATTAAATCCCGTTAATGGAAAATCTTTTCTTAGTGGATGGCCTTTAAAACCATAATCAGTAAGGATTCTTCTTAAGTCGGGATGGTTTTTAAATTTAATTCCATACATATCAAAAACTTCTCTTTCCATCCAATTAGCAGAAGGGAAAATTTTTGTTATAGAATTTATTGTTTGTGTTAATTGAAATTTAATTAAAAGTTTAATTCTTGTATTGTATTCATGTGATAAAAATAAATAAACTAATTCAAATCTTTTTTCGTCCTCTGGATAATCTACACCTGCAATATCTATAAGCTGTCTAAATTTGCATTTTTCATTTAATTTTAAAAATTGAACTACATCTATTAAATCTTTTTCGTAAGTTTCAACTAAAAGTTCGTTATACTTAATTGTTGAATCTTTAATTTTACTAGACAGCTCTGAATTGATTGTTTTCTCAATTGTTTGAAGTTTATTTAAGATCATTTTATCTTTCTAACGACCCTTCTCTTCTAATTTTTTTTTGTAATTGTAAAATTCCATAGAGTAAAGCTTCTGCTGATGGTGGGCAGCCTGGAATATAAATATCGACTGGAACGATTTTATCACATCCTCTAACAACAGAATAAGAATAGTGATAGTAGCCACCACCATTAGCACAACTTCCCATAGATACAACATATCTAGGTTCAGGCATTTGATCATAAACTTTTCTAAGAGCTGGAGCCATTTTATTGGTCAAGGTTCCAGCAACTATCATCACATCTGATTGTCTTGGCGAAGCTCTCGGAGCTGCACCAAATCTTTCAAGGTCATATCTTGGCATGGAGGTTTGCATCATCTCTACTGCACAGCAAGCAAGACCAAAAGTCATCCAATGTAAAGATCCTGTTCTAGCCCAATTAATCAAATTATCGGTCGACGTTGTAATAAAACCCTTTTCTGCAAAATCTTTTGCTAAATCTTTAAATTCCTCAGGTATTTCTTTTTGTTTTTTTTCAAAAGTATCTAATTTTATTCCCATTCTAGTGCTCCTTTTTTCCATTCATAAATGAAACCAATTGTTAATACTCCTAGAAAAAACATCATAGACCAAAAACCTACGGCTCCTATCCCGCCTAATGATATTGCCCAAGGAAATAAAAATGCAATTTCTAAATCAAATATAATAAAAAGTATTGCCACTAAATAAAATCTTACATCAAATTCCATTCTTGAGTCGTCAAAAGGTTCAAATCCACATTCATAGGCAGATAATTTTTCTGGGTCTGGGTTAGAAGGAGATGCTAAAAAATTAGCAACAACAAAACCTATGCTTAAAAACAAAGCTATAAATAAAAAAATTAAAATTGATAGGTACTCGGATAAAAAGTTATAAATCATTTTTTTAATTAATATCTACCTTAATACCTAATGGTTTAAGGATTCTTACATTAATATACATTGTTTATAGCATCTAAGATTTAAGAGTACAGGACAGAAAGAAGCATTTTGTTGATCAAAAAATGTTTATTTATAATGTTCTAGATGAAAGTGATTATCAAATAGTGGCGGGAGTGAAGGGACTCGAACCCTCGACCTATCGCGTGACAGGCGATCGCTCTAACCAACTGAGCTACACCCCCACTAAATGGTGGGTGGTAAAGGACTCGAACCTATGACCCTCTCGGTGTAAACGAGATGCTCTACCAACTGAGCTAACCACCCTATTAATTAAAAACGAGATATACAATAAAAACATTATAAAGTAAAAAAGTATTTAATTTTTTAGTTTATTTAGATAAATTCAAGTAATATTGATAATTTATGATTATAAATTGTAATGCTTGTGAAAAAAAGTTTGTTGTTCCTGACCAGGCTATTCCTGCTAAAGGTAGGCTTGTTCAGTGCAGTTCATGCGGTAATAAATGGGAGCAATTCCCACTTTCAAATAAGACTAGCAAAATTTCTTTAGATCAAAAAATTAAGACCAAAAAGGTTCAAAAAAAAAGAATAATAAAAAAAAGTAATAAAAAGAACAATACAAGAGAAGTAAGTTTATATTCTCCAGAATATCTCGAGAAAAAACATGGTATTTCAATTAAAAGTGAAAAATCAAATCACGATAATTTAAAAGATGAAAATATTTCCTTTGGTTTTTACAACACACTAATTCTATTAATTGTTATCACTATAGCTGTAGCAAAGGCATTACATTTTTTTCAAGACATTTTAGTTGAAAAAGCGCCATTTACAGAATTTTATTTAAATTATTTTTTTGAAAGCATAAGAAATATTTTTGAAATTTGGAAAAATCTTATTGCTAATTATTAATCTCTAATTCTTTAATATTTACAAAATTATTAGACAATTCAACGTTATTTTTTTTTATATCCTTAAAAAAGTTCCAAGCTAATACTAAAAGTGTATTATTTTTATTTACAATTTTTGATTTATTCTTAATTGGTATTTTGACACCAGGAATAAATTTATTATGTTTTAACTTATTATCTTCAATTATAAAGTCTATTTCTTTAGAAATTCCAAAAAAATTTAATGCTGTGGTGGCTTTTGCTGGTGCCCCATATCCTATAATAGTTTTATTATTTGCTTTTAATTTTTTTATATTTTTAATAACGTTTTCTCTAATTTTGTAAACTTTTTTTCCAAATTCTTGATATGTTTTATATTTTTTTATTCCAAATTTTTCTTCATCCCCAAGCATCTTTTTAACGCTAGACTCAATTTTTACCTTTTTACCTTTTTTGACGTAAATTCTTAAAGAACCACCATGAGTATCAATTTTTTCAGCTCTATATATTTTAGCCTGAAACTGTTTAAAAAAGTTTAACAAAGAGGTTAATGACCAATAATTATAATGTTCATGATATATATTATCGAAAGTTAAATCATTCAAAGTATTCATTAAATATTGCACTTCAATAATTATTGTTCCTTTTTTTCCCAACAAGCTAAACATACACTTTGCCATTTCTTTTAGTTTATCTGAATGAGCAAATACATTTGAGGCTAAAATTAAATCAGCATTTTTTTTAATTTTTTTTAAGTTTTTTATCTCTAAAAAACCATTAAAAGTTTTAATTTTATTTTTATTAGCAAGTTTTGCCAAATTTTTGGCAGGCTCAATACCTAATACATTTTTAAACCCTAAGTCCAAAAATGGCTTTAAAGCAACACCATCATTGCTTCCAATATCAATAATATAAGTTTTTTTTTTATTTAATTTTAGTTCTTTGGTATATTTTTTTGCAGAATTAACAAAATGATTTCTGAAAACCTTTGAAGTTGAAGATGTATAAAGGTAATTAGAAAACATTTTTTTTGGATCAACTGATACTGATAATTGACAGTTATGACATTTACTACAGTAATTCATTTCTAACGGATATAGTTCGCATTTTTCGTTTTGTTTTTTAAGTAAGTTATTTGCTAGAGGCTGATATCCTAATGAAACTACTCTTTTAAGATCAGTATTACCGCACGATCTACAATCAAATTTATAACATTCCATTAATAAATTTTTTTCTTTTTCATCGACAAACACATGTCGAACTGTATGTGTTATCCCATAATTTTCATGATCTCTTTCACCTCTTACAAGATTTAAAAATGTTGTATCTTTTGTAAAAACCATCGTATGTGCAACATTAGGTTTTATTATTGAAAGTTGTCCAGCATTTACAACTTGGGTAATTTTAGGCGCCATTGGATTTATTATGTCTTGAAATATTTCAATGATTTGACCTTTAGTAAATAAGCATTTTTGTTCTTGTTGAGGGTGATAGTGGTTAGCTCTGATAGTTCCTTTTTTTGAATCAATCAAACCAATTAAATTTATGGGCTCTGTTAACTCATGGTTACTTATAACACCTCTGTTATCAGTAAATAAATTATTGCCGTCTCTAACATGTTCTAGGTCTTTGATGAGATTTTGTTTAGACCATTTTTGTATCATTTCTTTAATATTTTGATCAAGGTTATAAAGAAAATTAAAACCTGTGCCTAATAATTTTTTATTGGACAAAGAAAATCCTAAGTTAGGAACTTCATCATTTGTTTCTTTTAGTATTATTTTTGGATTATGTTTCTTGCAGACTTCTGCAACTTCTTTAACCGAAAGAGTATCTTTTGTTAAGTTAAATGTTTCTGAACTAATATTATTTTTTTCCTCCATAAATTTAAAACATCTGGCTACATCTATTAATGGAACTAAACTCTTAATTTGTCTTCCACCTGCAAATAGCTTTAAAGTTCCATTTTGCGAAGCAATTTTTGAGAATAAATTTGGCATTATATCTATTCGCATTGAATCAGTTGAGTACCCATATACAGAACCTAATCTTAAAATTACATAATTTTTTCCAGATTTCTTTAATTGATTTTCATTTATTGCTTTTGATGATGAATAAGATAAAACAGGCTTTAGTTGTTCGTCTTCCATGATGTTTGTTTTAACTTCATTAATTCCCTCATAAACAACATGAGTTGATGGAAAAATAATTTTACATTTATCACTTATAGACTCTAAAATATTTTGAGTACCTTTTTCACCAACCTCAATAATTTTTTCATCTTGAGCTTTTGATGTTTCGCTTTGTGTTCTCGGTACATCTGTTACTCCAGCCAAATGGTGAACAACATCGGCATTTTCACAATATTTTTGTACAAGATCTTTATCTAAAATATCACCTTGGATAAATTCCATATTCCAATTGCGAATTTGATTTACTCTTTCTGATATAAACCTATTGTCTATTACAATAATTTCATGGTGCCAGCTTACTCCCGAATATAATTTACATAGTTCGGTTCCAATGTAACCTAAACCGCCTGTAATAATGATTTTTTTTTTCATAGAAATTTTATAAATATTTACTTATATTATTTTTTATTATAACTCAAATGACATGAATATATATGATTGCTTCATGTATTTTGATGAGGATTTACTTCTAGACTTACGGTTAAATACTCTTGATAAATATGTGAAAAAGTTCGTTATTACAGAAGCAACTTATACCCATAATGGTAATAAAAAAGAATTGAAGTTTGACATCAGCAAATTTAAAAAATTTAAAGATAAGATTTCTTACCATGTGATAAATAAACAACCCAAAAATATTTTGGGATTGATAGATGGAGAGTCAAAAGAAAAAAGAGGTGAGAAGTTAATATTAAATGGAATGGCTAGAGACTATTTTCAAAGAGAAAATTTAATAAAAGGTTTAAGTGATATATTAGATGATGATATCGTATTAATTAGTGATTTAGATGAAATACCAAACTTACAGAATTTAAATTTATTTGAAATTAAAAACAATACTTATATTTTTGAACAATCAATTTTTTATTATAAATTAAATTTGATTTATGATGAATTTGTTTGGCATGGGACACGTGGTATAAAATATAAAAACTTCATATCTCCACAATGGTTAAGAAATATAAAAGGAAAAAATTATCCTAAATGGAGATTAGATACTTTTTTTTCAAAAAAGAAATATTCTAATCTTGTATTTATTAAAAACGGAGGTTGGCATTTTACTTGCTTAAAAACTCCAGAACAGTTGCAAAAAAAATTACTAAATTTTGCTCATCATTATGAATTTGAAGAAAGTGGTTTAAAATTGGATGATATCAAAAAAATAATTAGAGAGAAAAGAATAATATATGATTATAAAGCAGATCAAAAAGAGTACAAATGGTCTAGTAAATCTACTTTAAAAAAAGCAGATACAATTGTTTTACCTCCATATGTTGCTTCAAATTTAGATATTTTTAAAAATTGGTTAGATTAATTATTTGACTGTTAGTGCGTACTTAATTCTTTTTTAGTTTTGTCTTTTTTAGCTATCTGATCAACCTCTACCCATTCTACTCTTTTCAAAGGCTTAACAAGAGCAACTTTAAGTACTTCGTCTACATTTTTAACAGGTATTATATCCATAGATTCTAATATAGTTTTCGGAACTTCTACTAAATCTTTTTTATTTTCAATTGGGATTAAAACAGTTTTTATTCCTGCTCTATGTGCTGCAAGTAATTTCTCTTTTAACCCTCCAATAGGTAATACCAAACCTCTAAGAGTGATCTCACCAGTCATGGCAACATTTTTATTAACTGCTATTTCTGTAATTGCAGATATTATTGAAGTAACCATGCCGACTCCAGCTGAAGGACCATCTTTAGGAGTTGCTCCCTCAGGTACGTGAATATGAAAATCTTTTTTATCAAAAACAGGTGGAATTATTCCGTAGTCTAAGCTTTTTGATCTTATATATGATTTAGCAGCTTTAACGGACTCTTGCATCACATCTCCTAGTTTTCCTGTAATTTGCATTTTACCTTTACCGGGCATAACAACAGACTCTATTTTTAAGATTTCTCCGCCAACTTCTGTCCAAGCTAATCCTGTTACCACTCCTATTCTATTTTCTTCTTCTATTTCCCCGTAATTAAATTTTTGAACACCAAGTAAATCCTTCAAGTCCTTTTCATCAACAGGATTATTTACTTTCTCTTTATTGTCAATTTTTTTTACTAATTTTCTAGCTACTTTTGAAATTTCTCTTTCAAGATTTCTAACACCAGACTCTCTAGTGTAGTGTCTAATAATCTTTCTATTTATATTTTCATCTATAGACCACTCTTCTTTTTTCAAACCGTTGTTTTTACTTTGATTTGGAATTAAATATTTTTGTGAAATACTTACTTTCTCATCTTCAGTGTATCCGGATAATCTGATTACTTCCATTCTATCTAAGAGTGGAGGTAAAATATTTAATGTGTTAGCAGTTGTTACAAACATTACATCTGATAAATCGTAATCAACTTCTAAATAATGATCGTTGAATTCTTTATTTTGTTCTGGATCTAATGCCTCTAATAATGCTGATGACGGGTCACCTCTATAGTCATTCCCCACTTTGTCTATCTCATCTAACAAAAATAAAGGATTTTTCGTCCCTGCTTTTTTCATCATCTGAATAATTTTTCCTGGTAAAGATCCGATGTAAGTTCTTCTGTGCCCTCTAATTTCAGCTTCATCTCTAATACCCCCCAAAGAAATTCTAATAAATTTTCTATTAGTTGCTTTCGCAATAGATTTTCCTAAAGATGTTTTTCCTACACCCGGTGGACCTACTAAACATAGGATTGGACCTTTCATTTGCTTTATTCTTTTTTGTACAGCTAAAAATTCAATAATTCTCTCCTTAACTTTTTCTAAACCGTAATGATCTTCGTCTAAAATTTTTTGAGCATTATTTAAATCTGTGTTTATCTTAGATTTATTTGACCATGGTAATTCTGTCATCCAATCTAAATAATTTCTAACAACAGTAGCCTCTGCTGACATCGGGCTCATTGATTTTAATTTTTTTAATTCAGACAAACATTTTTCTTTAGCCAATTTTGGCATTTTGGCATCAGATATTGCTCTAGACAAAGATGTTAATTCATCTTTTCCTTCATCAATTTCACCTAATTCTTTTTGAATTGCTTTTAATTGTTCGTTTAAATAATATTCACGTTGTGTTTTTTCCATTTGGTTTTTAACTCTACCACGAATTTTTTTTTCAACTGAAAGTACACTTGTTTCTTTTTCTATCAGTGTATGAATTTTTTCTAATCTTTTTTTTAAATCAATTATCTCTAGCAATTCTTGTTTTTCAAATATTGAAATATTTAAGTTAGAAGAAATATTATTTGCTATTTGGGTCGCATCTTTAAAATTCTTTAAGTTGCCAGCTCCATCATTTAAGTCTTTTTTATTTAATATTTGTAATTTTTCAAATTTTTTAGCTAATCCTGCTGCTAATTGATCAAGATCTTTTGAAATATTTATATCTTCTATAGTTTCAACTTCACATGTCAAAAAATTATCTGCATCATTATGTTTTAAAATTTTAACTCTTTTTTCACCTTCAACTAAAACTTTAACAGTTCCATCTGGAAGCTTTAAAAGCTGTAGCACTTTACTAAGACACCCATATTGATAAAGATCTTTGCTAGTTGGATCGTCTATTTCTGAATTTTTTTGAGAAATTAAAACTATTGACTTATCTGTTTTCATTACCTCTTGAAGAGCTTTAATGGATTTTTCTCTTCCCACGAATAAGGGTACTACCATTGATGGAAAAATTACAATATCTCTTAATGGCAATAAAGGTTTTAAGTATGATGCATTCATACCTTTAATATGGCAATTAATACATTAATTTCAAGAAACAAATTTAACTTATGCTACTGATGTTGATGCTTTTTTTCCGTATGTGACAATGGGCTCCGAAGACCCTTTTACTGCAGATCCGTCTACTGTAACTTTAATCACGCCCTCCATGTCAGGTAATTCAAACATGGTTTTTAACAATATATTTTCTAAAATTGATCTTAATCCTCTTGCGCCAGTTTTCTTAAATATAGCTTTTTTTGCTATTTCTTGAATAGCTTCAGTTTTAAATTCCAGCTCAACATCTTCAAATTCAAATAATCTTTGATATTGTTTTATTAAAGAATTTTTAGGTTCGTTTAAAATTTTAACTAATGATTTTTCATCTAAATCATCAAGTGTAGCGATGATTGGCATTCTTCCGATAAACTCAGGAATTAAACCATACTTAATTAAATCTTCTGGTTCCAGCATTTTCATAATTTGTGAAAGTGGTTGTTCTTTGTAACTTTTTACTTTTGCTCCAAATCCGATTGAACTTCCTTTACCCCTGCTATCAATTAATTTATCAAGACCAGCGAACGCACCTCCACATATAAATAAAATATTTGTTGTATCTACTTGTAGAAATTCCTGTTGAGGGTGTTTTCTACCGCCTTGAGGTGGAACACTAGCAACGGTGCCTTCCATAATTTTCAATAAAGCTTGTTGAACACCTTCACCAGAAACATCTCTTGTTATTGAAGGATTTTCAGATTTTCTACTAATTTTATCTACTTCATCTATGTAAACAATTCCTCTTTGTGCTTTTTCTACATTGTAATCTGCTGCTTGCAATAATTTTAAAATTATATTTTCAACATCTTCTCCTACGTAACCAGCTTCGGTTAAAGTAGTTGCGTCAGCCATTGTGAATGGAACATCAAGAATTCTAGCTAAAGTTTGAGCTAATAAAGTTTTACCGCATCCAGTCGGCCCAACTAACAGAATATTTGATTTAGAAAGCTCAATATCTTTATTATTTTTTGTTTCATGATTTAATCTTTTATAATGATTATGAACAGCGACAGATAAAATTTCTTTTGCAAATTTTTGACCAATTACGTAATCGTCTAATACGTTACAGATTTCTTTAGGAGATGGAACTCCATCTTGATGCTTTATTAAAGAACTTTTGTTTTCTTCTTTAATTATATCCATACATAACTCAACACATTCATCGCAAATAAAAACTGTTGGACCGGCTATAAGTTTTCTAACTTCGTGTTGGCTTTTTCCGCAGAAGGAACAATATAAGATATTTTTATTTTTTTTTTTCTGTCATAACGAATCAATAGTTTAATATAAATCTCTAGATTCATCTTAGCAAGTTGAAGTTGTATAAATTTCTATATCTTGTGCTTTATTTTCTTTTTTCCACAACAGAGTCTATTAAGCCAAATTTCATAGCTTCATCAGCTGTCATAAAATTATCACGTTCCAAAGCTTCTGATATTTCATTAACTGACTTACCTGTGTGCTTAGAGTAAATTTTATTAAGACGTTCTTTTAGGGATATAATTTCCTTCGCATGAATTTCTATATCAGTAGCTTGACCTTGAAAACCTGCTGATGGTTGATGAACCATAATTCTTGAATTTGGAAGTGAATATCTTTTTCCTTTTTCTCCAGCAGCTAATAAAAAAGAACCCATAGATGATGCTTGACCTATACATAACGTTGAAACAGGTGAGTTGATGTACTGCATTGTATCGTAAATACCTAAACCTGCTGTAACTAAACCTCCTGGACTATTAATGTAAAAATTAATTTCTTTATTAGGATTTTCTGACTCTAAAAATAATAGTTGTGCAGTCACTAAAGAAGCAACACCGTCATTAACGGGACCTACAAGAAAAACTATTCTTTCTTTAAGCAATCTTGAATAAATATCGTATGCTCTCTCTCCTTTGCTTGTTTGTTCAACAACCATAGGAATTAAACTATTCATTTTATCTTCTAACTCGCGACTCATTAGTAAATTTATACAACTATTGGTTACTTTTTACTAATTTTTTTTGATTTAGGATTATTCTTACCGGAAGATTTAGTTTTAGATGCCCTGGTATCATTTAAATTTGGTTTGTTAAATTCAGAAATAATCTTTTCTGCTTCTTTGGAGTCAATTTCTTTAGTGGATAGTTTAATTTTCGATTTAATCAATTCAATAATTTTTTCTTCATAAATAGATCCTTTTAAACTTTGAGAGGCACTTGGATTTTTTTGATAATACTCAAGAACCATTTGTTCTTGACCCGGCATACCCTTGATTTGTTTTTGTATTTCAGATTTTACTTCTTCATCAGATACTTTAAGGTTATTTTTTTCACCATACTCATTTAAGAGTAATCCTAATTTTATTCTAGATTTAGCTAATTTTTCATTATTTAATTTATGTTTTTCTTTATCATCTTGTTTCAGGTTTTTGGTCATTATTGATATTTCTTGATCAATTAAGTTTTGAGGTAAATCAACTTCATGATTTTTTTCAATTTGATCTAAAATTTCTTTTTTTGTAATTGAATTTAATGCTTGAGAATATTGGCTTGAAATTTGTTTTTCTATTAAAGATCTTAAGTCTTGAACATCTTTAGCTCCCATCATTTTTGCAAAATTATCATCAATTTTATTCTCTTTTGATTGCTTAACATTTAAAATCTTACATTCAAATTTTGTTTTTTTATTAGCTAATTCTTTTTTAGGATGATTTTCTGGCATTACTGCTTCAATAAATTTAGTTTCACCTTTTTTTACTCCAACTAATTGCTCGTCAAAACCTTTTAAAAAAAGATCTTTTCCTAACTCTAGTTGAACACCTTTGCCTTCACTGCCTTCAAATTTATTATTATCTATTGATGCTGAGTAATCAAACACAACTTGATTGCCTATAATGGCTTTATCATTTTCATTTTTGTCCTCAAATTGTTTATTTTGTTCTGATATTTCTTTTATTTTTTCATTAATAATCTTTGCATCGATTTTTACTTTAAAATTTGTTGCTTTAAATTTATCAAAACTTTTTAATGATACACTTGGCAAACAATCTATTTGTAATTCATAATTTAAATCTTTTCCTTCTCCAAATTGTTTTAAATCAATTTTTGGTTGTCCTGCCACTTTTAATTTTTTTTCTTCAATAGCTTTAGAAGAAGTGTCTCTTAAAATTTTGTCTACAACTTCGCCATAAATAGATTTACCAAATTGACTTTTAATCACGGCCGGTGGAACTTTTCCTGGTCTGAACCCCTTTAAAGCAACTTCCTTTTGTAACTCATTAAGCTTCTCATCCATTTTTAATTGGATATTTTTTTTATCAACAATTACAGATAAAATTGTTCTTAGACCTTTTTTTGATTTAACTTCTACTTTCATAATTTCTTGGTGGGCAAGAAGAGACTCGAACTCTTAAGCCTTGCGGCACTGGTTTCTAAGACCAGCGCGTATACCAATTCCGCCACTTGCCCGCTTAATAATCGTAGTTTTATATATCAATTTAATTTTTTGTTAAACGATAAAGTCTAAAGTAAATTAATAGGTATATTGGTATTAAAGAAAAAAACCAATATTTGCTGATCACTGGGTCTTTTGCAAAATATATAGCTGGTAAAACAAGGATAAAATATCCAGAATTAATAACAATTGAATTTATGTAGTTACTTTTTTCCCTTCCAAATTTTAAGCATATTTTTTTATAAATAAGCATGTGAAGATGATTGCTATCCGGGTGAATAGGTGATTTTTTTTGGACAATTTTTCTTAAAAAAGAAAAAAATACTTCAAAAAATAGATAAAATAAAAGAGTACAGAAAAAAAATGAAGAATAATTTGAATTTAAATTATTGGTAATTATTGAATTAAGCGCAACTAAAGATCCAATTGCATAAGATCCACCGTCGCCTAGGAATATCTTTGCGCTAGGAAAATTAAACAGAAGAAAAGATAGTAGAATAATTATTTGTGCAATTAAAAATATTGAGAATTCATTATTTCCGTTTAAAATATTTATATAAAGTAAAACTGAATTGATAATTACTAAGTTGATAACTAGAAGACCATTGAATCCATCAATTAAATTTGCACCGTTAATTATAAATAAGAAGCATAACAAAACAAAAATAGAGGAAAAAATATCATTTTTTAAAAAATTTAATAAAAACGGTATATCAATGTTAAATATTCCTATCGACATAAAGTGAATTGAAAAAAGGAGAGAGAAAATCATCATCAATAACCTTTTTAAAGGACTTACTTTAATTTTAATATCATCTAAAAAACCAATTACAAACATCAAGTTACATATAAAAATATATTCATATAAAATTTTTGAATAAAGTAGAAAATAAATTAAGAAAAATATATTTAGAGAAATTATTCCAGCCACTCCTCCGCTTCTTGAGATTGCGTGCAGATGAAAAGCCTGTGGTTTAGAAAAATCTTTATCAAGAAGAGCTCCATTTTTAATTTTATATGAATATTTACTTATCATTAAAAATATAAAAAATGTTAGTAGTGTAAAAATTGATAAAAAACTAAATTCTATTGATTCTAATTGCATTAATTTACTGTATTTTTATTATTTTTTTTAAATATATAAATTCCAACAAGTATTACAACTAATGAAAGTAAAACTCTCCAAGTTATAACTTCATCCATCAAAAAGTATCCAAAAATAATTCCGAAAATGGGAATTAAATAGGCAACTTGTGTCTGAAACACCAATCCATTTACTGTTAAAATTCTAAAACGAATTAACCAAGCCAGTCCAGTTGCAACAACACCTAGATATAAAAGTGATAATGTTGACTGCAATGTCGGGCTTGCATTCCAGGGTGATTCAAGTATTAGAGAAAATGGTATTAAAAAAAACTACTGACCATAGTGTAGTTGAGGTCGTGACATTTTCATTTACTTTATTTTTAAGTTTAAGAGTTAAAAGTCCACCGATACAATAAAAAGTTGATCCTAGAATTGTAATAAGAGCATAAACATAATTATCGCTATTTATAATAACTTTATCAAAAAATAATAAAATAATTCCGCTAAAACCAATTAAGACCCCTAAAGATTTTAGATATGATAATTTTTCATTTTTTGTAAACAAATGTGCAAGTATTGATCCGCTTAAAGGTGTTGTGCTCATTAAAATAGCTGCTAAATAACTATTAATTTTTGCTGTTCCAATAGCAATTAATACAAATGGAATAGCTATGTTGCAAAGTCCAATTAAAGCATACCAATTCCAATTTTTGCCAAAAGCTTTGATCTTAATTTTTTTAAACTTACACAGAAAAAATAAAGGTATACTGGCGAATATCACCCTCACTAATGCTAATGTAAATGGTTCGTAAGAATAGGTAGCAATTTTAATATTAAAAAAAGCTGACCCCCAAATAACTGAAAGTAGTAACAAAAGTAACAGATCTTTAGTACTGGCTTCCTTCATTTCAAGCAGTAATTGTATTTATGTATATTATGCATAGCTGGTATTTATATTTAAATATACTTAAAGAAAACTTCATTATATATGTTCCTAACAGAATTAAACTAAAAAAGTATTTGAGGAGACTTCAAAATGAGTTCTAAAGATGTATTAAAATTAATAAAAGATAAGCAAATTGAATTTGTTGATTTAAGGTTCACAGATCCAAAAGGTAAACTTCAACATCTGACTATGGACTCAACTGTTGTTGATGAGGAAATGCTTGAGAAAGGTGTCTTTTTTGATGGATCTTCTATAGCAGGTTGGAAAGCTATTAACGAGTCTGACATGATTTTAAAACCAGATTTAGAAAGACCTATAATTGATCCATTTAATTCTCATACAACACTAAATGTTTTTTGCGATATTTTAGATGCTGTAAAAAAAGACCCTTACGAGAGGGATCCTAGAGGCACAGCAAAAAAAGCAGAGGCTTACTTAAAGAAAACTGGAATTGGAGATAAGTCTTACTTTGGGCCAGAGCCAGAATTTTTTGTTTTTGATGATGTTAGATTTAAGAACGATATGAATGAAACAAGTTTTATGATTGATAGTTCTGAAGGTCCTTATAATACTGGTAAAAAATATGAAAATGGTAATATGGGACATAGACCTGGTGTTAAAGGTGGTTATTTTCCAGTACCTCCAGTTGATAGTGCTCAAGATATGAGAGGCGAATATTTAAAAGCACTTAAAGATATGGGTGTTAAAGTTGAAAAACATCATCATGAAGTTGCTCCAAGTCAACACGAGCTTGGGATGTATTTTGGAACATTAACTAATATGGCTGATAATGTTCAGTTATATAAATACGCTGTACAAATGGTTAGTCACTCTTTTGGTAAAACAGCTACATTTATGCCTAAACCTGTTAAAGGTGATAACGGATCAGGAATGCACTGCCATCAATCAATTTGGAAAGGTAACACCCCTTTATTTATGGGCAAAGAGTACGCGGGCTTATCCAAAGAAGCTCTTTACTATATTGGTGGTATATTAAAACATGCAAAAGCAATTAATGCATTTTCTAATGCTACAACAAATAGTTATAAACGACTAATTCCAGGATTTGAAGCTCCGGTGATTTTAGCTTATTCTGCTAGAAATAGATCAGCTTCTTGCAGGATACCAGTAATTATGAATCCAAAAGGTGCCAGATGCGAAATAAGGTTCCCAGATGCAGCGGGAAATCCTTACCTAACTTTTGCTTCGATGTTAATGGCAGGAATTGATGGTATTAAAAATAAAATTGATCCAGGTAAATCTTTTGATGATGACCTCTATTCTTTATCAGAAGATCAAGTAAAAAAACTTCCTACAGTTTGTGGTTCTTTAAGAGAAGCTATGCAAAATTTAGATGAAGATAGAAAATTTCTTACTGAAGGTGGGGTATTTACTGACGATCAAATTGACGCTTACATTGAATTAAAGTTTCAAGAGATTTATAAATTTGAACACACACCACATCCAATTGAGTTTGAGATGTATTACAGTGACTAAATTTTAAAAGATTCTCCACATCCACAACGTTCGGTTTCATTTGGATTTTTAAAAACGAATTGAGAAGAAAATTTTTCTTTTTTGTAGTCCATTTCTGTTCCTAATAAATACATTATAGCTTTAGGGTCTATAAGAACTTTAACTCCTTTATCCTCAATTACTTCCTCATTAGGTTTAATTTCCTTAGCATATTCCATAACATAAGACATACCTGCGCAACCTCCAGATTGGACGCCAACTCTTACTCCAATAGTTGTATCTTCAGCTTTAGACATAATATCTTTAATTCTTTCCGCTGCATTTTGGCTTAATTTTATTACTTGTTCACTCATAAATTCAATTCTAACTTAGCTGCTTCTGACATTTTATCTTTAGTCCAAGGAGGGTCCCAAACCAAATTTAAATCAACGTCATCAACACCATCTAACTTTAATATATTATCTTTAACCATTTTTGGCAAACTCTCAGCTACAGGACAATTTGGCGAGGTTAAAGTCATGTCAATACTCACTTTTTGGGTCTCTTTAATTTCAATTTTATATATCAAACCTAATTCATAGATGTTGACCGGTATTTCAGGATCATAAATTTTTTTAATCTCAGATACTATTTTTTCTTTTAATTCGCTCATTTTTTTTCTACTGCAGATAATAAAGTGTGCCATGCCATTGTTGCGCATTTAACTCGCATTGGAAACTCCTGCACACCTGATAATGATGTAATTGTAGTAACTTGATCTTCTGTGAGGCTATTAAGTGTTATTTTTGATTTATTTTTAATCATATTTAAAAAATCCTCACTGATTTTTTTTATAAATGATAAATCTTTGCCTTTTGTCAATTCAGTTAAAATAGATGCGGAAGCTAATGATATTGCACAACCTTCTCCTTCGAAACTTAAATCTTCAACTAATTTTTCATTATTTAGTTTAAGGAAGATATGTACTTTATCACCACATAAAGGATTGTGTGCTTTTGCATCATTCGTATATCCTTCACACTTACCTTTGTTTCTTGGATTTTTACCATGATCTAAAATTATTTCTTGATATAATTCTTTAAGTTCCATCTAACCCTGAAATACTTTCTGACATTTTTTAATTGCTTCAGATAATTTGTCTATATCATCTTTGTCATTATAAACTCCGATCGATACTCTTGCTGTTGCTGGTAAACCTAATTTTTCATGCAAAATTTGACAGCAATGATGTCCAGCTCTTATTGCTACACCGTCATCATCTAATATTGTTGCTATATCGTGAGGATGAATATCTTTTAACGTAAAACATAATACAGAGCCTCTGTTTCTAGGGTTTCCAATAATATTAATTGAGTTATTTTTTCTTAATGTTTCTAAACCATACTCTAGAACTTCATTTTCATGTGAAGCAATATTTTTTATACCTAATTTTTTAATAAAATTTATAGATTCAGCAAATGAAACAACCTCGGCAGTTTGCGTTGTTCCAGCTTCAAACTTCGTGGGTGACTCAGCAAAAGTTATATCATCTTTTTTTACTTCGTTTATCATTCCTCCTCCACCTTGATAAGGAGGTAAATCATCTAGCCATTTTTTTTTAGCATAAAGAATTCCCAACCCGTTTGGCCCATACATTTTATGACAAGATACAGCATAAAAATCACACCCTATATTTTGCATGTCAATATATGAATGTGGAGCCCCTTGAGTTCCATCTATTAATACTGGAATATTTTTTTCTTTTGCTAAATCCACAATCTGTTTAATTGGTAGCACAGCTCCAGTCACGTTTGAGATATGTGTAATAGCAATAATTTTAGTTTTATTAGAAATAAGTTTTTTTATTTCATCAATCTCAACATCACCATTCTCATTAACTGATGCAAATTTAATTACTGCACCTTTTTCTGATCTCAGAAAATGCCATGGAACATAATTAGAATGATGCTCTAATTCAGTAATTAGTATTTCGTCACCTTTGTTAATATGTTTTTTTCCATATGTTGAGGCTACTAAATTAATTGACTCAGTTGCACCTTTTGTAAAAATTATTTCTTCACGGTGAGCTGCGTTCATGTATTTTTTTACTAAATCTCGTGTAGCTTCAAACCTATTCGTAGCTTTAACAGCAAGAGAATGAACGCTTCTTCCAACATTAGAATACTCGGTTTCGTAAAAATTAGAAATCCTATCAATTACTGCCTTTGGTTTTTGTGAAGAGTTGGCGCTATCTAGATAAACTAAAGATTTACCATTTATCTTTTGAGTAAATATTGGAAACTCTTTTTTTATATTTTTAATTTCCATTAATTTGGCTTTCTAATTTTTCTAATAAAAAAAATTTAAGTTTTTTGTCGCTTAATGTTTCTAAAATTTCATTTAAAAAACCGTTTATTAACATTTTCAAAGCTTCATTTTCAGGTATTCCTCTTGATTTCAAATAGTGAAGGGAGTCGAAATCTATACTTCCAGAAGTAGAACCGTGCGAGCATTTTACATCATCTGCGTATATTTCTAATTCAGGTTTTGCGTCAAATTCTGACTCATCATTTAGAATCAAAGCTTTGCTTAATTGATAGGCGTCAGTCTTTTGAGCAATATTTTTAACAAAGATTTTTCCCTGATAAACGCCTTTGCTGTCATCATTTAATACATTTTTTATTTTTTGATAACTTTTACAATTTGGAGCATTATGGTTTATGCGAGTTTTAATTTCTTGATGCTCTGAACCTAATAAATTTAAAGCTGAAAAAATACTACTTCTGCTATTTTCTTCGTTATGATCTATTTCCATATCTAACTTATTAAATTTTAAACCAGTAGAAAGAAGATAATTATCAAAACTAGATCCTTTTTCTAATACAGTTTTGATAAATCTATAAAAATATCCGTTACATCTAGAATTATTAATAAAAATATTATTTAAAGAAGCGTTTTTTTTAATTACAATATTGTCTATTGTATTTGTCATAAAGTTTTCATTTAAATCGTCATCAATATAATTAATTAAGGTTAATTCAGATTTATCATTCAAAATAAGTGAGTTTTTATTATTTATTATGGACTCTTTTAAATTTTTAGAAAAATAATTATATATAATTAAAGGTTTTATAAATTTATAATTTTTAGAAACTTCTAATGTAAATCCACCAGTTGCTAATGCGCTATTAAGTAAAGTTAATGAACTTTGTTTTGCTAATTTTATTTCATTCTTATAATTATAGTCTTTTACCAAAATACTATTCTTATCTTCATAATCAAAACTATTAGAGATAAGTTTGCCATCTACTAAAAAAATGAAATTATGTTCAAATTCATCTATTCTCTTTAATTTTTTTTCTTCTGAAATAAAATCTTTATTTGCAATATTATTAAAATTTTTTCCTAAAATGGTATTCAGATCTGTGAATTTCCAATCCTCATTTTTTTTATTTGGAAATCCTTTTTGAAAAAAAAGATCTAGATTTTTTTTTCTTAAATTTTTTTCTTCCAAAGTAAGATCTTTAATATTTTCAATTCTAAAATCGTAAAAGTTTTTCATTTAAGCTAAATTTGAGTAACCTGTTTTTTCTAACTCAATTCCTAGTTCTGCGTTACCTGTCTTGACGATTTTACCTTTAGATAATACGTGAATGAAATCTGGTTTGATGTAATCTAAAAGTCTTTGATAATGTGTTATAATTAAAAAAGCGTTATCTTTATTTTTATAAGAATTTACTCCATCGGCAACAATTCTTAATGCATCAATATCAAGACCCGAGTCTGTTTCATCTAAAATCGATAATTTAGGTTGAAGTAGTTTCATTTGTAAAATTTCATTTTTTTTCTTTTCTCCTCCCGAAAAACCAACATTTAGCTGACGTGATAAAAACTTTTCATCTATTCCAAGTTCTGAGGCTTTTTCTTTTATTAATTTTAAAAAAGTTAATGTATCTAGTTCTTTTTCACCTTTAGCTTTTCTAACTGCATTCAAGGAAGTTTTTAAAAAAATATTTGTGTTAACACCGGGTATTTCTAAAGGATATTGAAATGCTAAAAATATTCCTTTTTGTGCTCTTTCTTCCGTAGAAATTTCATTAAGACTCTTACCATTAAAACTAATGTCGCCTTTAATTTCGTAACCATTTTTACCTGACAAAACATTCGCTAGAGTGCTTTTACCTGAGCCGTTTGGTCCCATTATCGCGTGAACTTCACCTGGCATTATATCTAGATTAAGACCTCTTAAAATATGCTTATTATCAATTGTAGCCTCTAAATTTTTAATATTTAACATTATCCAACACTGCCTTCCAAACTGATTGCAACAAGTTTTTGAGCTTCTACTGCAAATTCCATTGGTAATTGTTGAAGTACCTCTTTACAAAATCCATTTACAATTAAACTTACTGCTTCTTCTTGATCCAAACCTCTTTGATTGCAGTAATAAAGCTGGTCTTCATTTATTTTTGTAGTTGTGGCCTCATGTTCTATAGTTGATGTGGCATTATTATTTTTAATATAAGGAACTGTATGTGCTCCACATTTATTACCCATTAATAACGAGTCACATTGAGTATAATTTCTTGAGTTACTTGCTTTATTATTAATATCAACTAGACCTCGATACATATTATCTGCATTGCCTGCTGATATTCCTTTTGAAATTATTTTACTTTTTGTGTTTTTACCAAGATGAATCATTTTTGTTCCAGTGTCAGCTTTTTGAAAATTATTTGTAATTGCAATAGAATAAAATTCTCCAACTGAATTGTCTCCCTGTAGAATGCAGCTCGGATACTTCCATGTGATTGCTGATCCTGTTTCTACTTGTGTCCATGAAATTTTTGAATTTTTTCCTCTACAAGCCCCTCTTTTTGTTACAAAATTATATATTCCACCTACACCCTTCTCATCTCCTGGATACCAATTCTGTACGGTTGAATATTTTATTTCCGCATCATCTAATGCTATTAATTCCACATTTGCTGCATGAAGTTGATTTTCATCTCTCATTGGAGCTGTGCAACCTTCTAGATAACTCACGTAACTTCCTTTATCGGCAATAATTAAAGTTCTTTCAAATTGGCCAGTTTCGGATGCATTAATTCTAAAATAAGTAGATAGCTCCATTGGACACTTAGTATTTGGTGGAATATATACAAAAGAACCATCTGTAAAAACAGCAGAGTTAAGTGTTGCAAAATAATGATCGCTCAATGGTATTACTGAACCAAGGTATTTTTTGACTAGATCAGGATGTTTTTGAATAGCTTCTGATATAGAACAAAATATTATCCCTTTTTTTGTCAATTCATCTTTAAAAGTAGTAGCAACAGAAACTGAGTCAAAAACAGCATCAACTGCTATACCATTCAATCTTTTTTGTTCTACTAAAGGTATACCAAGTTTTTTATAAGTTTCTAATATTTTAGGATCTATCTCATCTAAAGTTTTAGGTTTATCTGAAGCACTTTTTGGTGCTGAGTAGTAATATAAATCTTGATAATTAATTTTTGGATATTTTGGTTTTTGCCAGTCAGGTTCCTTTAAAACTTTTAGTCTATTAAAAGCTTTTAACCTCCATTCTAACATCCATTTTGGCTCTTTTTTAATATTTGAGATGAATTTAATTGTCTCTTCACTCAATCCTTTGGGAGATCGAATATTCTCAACATCGGTAGTAAAACCATATTTATAATCTTGAGTATTTTTTAAATCTGCTGTTTTCATTTAATATAGGTTTGGTTTTTTTTAACTAAATCTTGTAATTTTACTTTTTCAAAAAAATTATTTATATGCTGATCAAGTTGATCCCACAAATTATGTGTAATGCATTTCGTGGATTTATTATTACATCCTCTTTTTGACTCTTTTTTGCAATTAAGCATTTTAACTTTCTCGTCTACCGCAGCAATTATTTTGGAGATTTTAATTTCTTCAGGAGAAAGTTCTAATACGTAGCCACCTTTAGCCCCTCTTACACTTTTTACTAAATTATTTTTTTTTAACTTAATAAATATCTGCTCTAAATAAGCTAATGAGATATTTTGTCTTAAAGAAATATCTGTCAAATTAGTCGGACCCTTGTCTTTAAACAGAGCTAGGTCAGCCATGGCCATAACTGCGTATCTGCCTCTAGTAGTCAATTTCATAAATTATCGTTGTAATACAATATTTTTGATTTAATTCCTACTATTTTAGTATGATTTAAAAAAAATTATTTGACGCATAAAAACATGTTATAAAACATTACTTTTTTTTATAAATAATAATCATTATCAAGTATGAAACCTAAAAGTTTAGAAATCTTTATTCCAGGACCAGCAGGAAGGCTGGAGGCTAAATATTATAAAAATCCCAAATTTGGATCTCCTGTTGCAATTGTTCTTCATCCTCATCCTCAATATGGAGGAACGATGAACAATAAGATAGTGCAGTTGATGTATAATATTTTTTTGGAGAATGGTTTTTCAGTTATAAAAGTTAATTTTAGAGGCGTTGGGAAAAGTGATGGAGTATTTGATAATGGTCAAGGTGAACTTTCTGATGCTGCAGCAGCTTTAGATTGGATTGAAAGACAAAATTTAGATTATAGTCAATGCTGGGTTTCAGGTTTTTCCTTTGGCTCTTTAATTTGTATGCAGTTAATTATGAGAAGACCCGAGGTAAATAATTTTATAGCTGTCTCGCCACAACCTAATGTGTATGATTTTTCTTTTTTAGCCCCATGCCCAACCTCCGGACAAATTATTTATAGTGAAAATGATGAGTTGGTCACCAGGGAGAGTATTGATGAATTAGATAATAGAATTAAAAGTCAAAAAGGTGTTGAAGTTCTTTTTTCTAAAGTTAAAAATTCTAATCATTTTTTTAAAAGTAAAGAAAAAGAATTAACTTTAGAAATAGAAAAATATTTAAAAGAAAAAACATCTTTAATTTAATTTTCAACTAATTCTCCCCCTGTGCACGGCTTTATACATCCAGTAGTATTTGGGAATGAAATTGGAAGATTTTGAATTGATCTTATTGAAAGAAAAGCAAACGCCTGAGATTCCACGAAGTCTCCATCAATTCCAAAATTGTCAATTAATTTAATATTTGCTTTTTGTGGAAGTTTTTTTTTAATCTTTCTAAGTAAAATTTTATTTTTTCTTCCTCCGCCACAAACTAAAATGTTTTGTATTTCCTGATTTAAGTTTGATAGAGATGTCATCAATTCTTCTCCAATTATACTTGCTGTAAAATCTGTTAGTGTGGCAGCCCCATCTTCTAATGATAGACCTCTAGCAAATGAAACATCAAAGTCATTTACATCTAATGATAATTTTTCTTTATTAATTCTATTAGCATAAAGTTCTTGGGCTTGTTCATAAATTATATCATTTTTTTTTCCGCTTAAAGCTAAGTTGCCATCTTTATCAAATTTTTTTGTTGAATTTTTTCTCACCCAATTATCTATTAAACAGTTACCGGGTCCAATATCTTTGCTAAAAAAATCTAATGAATTTATAGGTTTTCTTATAATACTTATGTTCGAAATTCCACCAATATTCAATATACAAACTGGTAATTTAATTTTATTTTGAGATACTATTAACTGGTGAAACAAAGGAGCTAAGGGCGCTCCTTCACCTCCATTTAATATATCGTTTTTTCTAAAATTATAAATTATTTTTTTTTTTGTAAGTTGATTTAACAATTTTCCATCGCCAAGCTGAGTTGAATTTTTTTCTTTTGCGTTATGATAGATTGTCTGACCATGAAAACCTACTAGGAAGTCATTGCTGTGTACTTCAAACTCTTTGATAACTTTTGCATGAAAAAGAGTTATTTTTTTCTCAAGATTTGTGAGCTCATCTGAAAACTTTTTTAAATCATTTAAATTAATGATATTTTCTTTTAAACTATGAATTTCCTTGTAAATTTCAATATCATATTCAAAATATTTGTCTTTAATAACCTCATATTCATTTAGGCCATTAGAAGTTATTAAAGAAGCATCAACACCATCTCCTGAAGTTCCGCTCATAAGGCCTAAAGAAGTATATTTTTTTTGCATATTTTTATTTATTTATAACAATTTTTGTATAATAGTGGATCTAACTATTTACGCTATGAAAAATAAATTTTTAACAGAGTTGAATTCTCGTGGATATTTAAATCAATGCACCGATTTAGATAAATTAGATGAAATTTGCGATAGAGAAGCTATCACGGCTTATATAGGTTTTGATTGCACAGCAAGTAGCCTTCATGTTGGGAGTTTATTACAAATAATGATTCTTAAATTAATGCAAAAATATGGGCATCGCCCAATAGTTCTTTTAGGTGGGGGGACAACATTAATTGGTGATCCATCAGGTAAAGACTCGACCAGAAAAATCTTAGACCAAAAATCAATTTCAAATAACATTCAAAATATAAAGAAAGTTTTCAGCAAAATATTAGATACATCTAACAATGATACAAAACCATTATTTGTAGATAATTCTGATTGGTTAACAAAACTAAATTACATACAATTTTTAAGAGATGTAGGAACTCATTTTACAATTAATAAAATGCTAACTTTTGACAGTGTAAAATTAAGATTAGAAAGAGAACAATCTTTAAGCTACATGGAATTTAATTATATGATCTTGCAAGCTTACGATTTTTATCAATTGTTTAAAAATAATAATTGTATCTTGCAAATAGGAGGATCTGATCAATGGGGTAATATTATAAATGGAGTTGAATTAATAAGAAGAATGCTAAAAAAAGATTCTTACGGTTTAACCTCTCCATTAATTACATTAGCTTCTGGAGCTAAAATGGGAAAAACAGAAAAAGGAGCAATTTGGTTGAATGAAGAATTATTATCTCCATACGAATATTGGCAATTTTGGAGAAACACAGATGATCGAGATGTAAAAAGATTCTTAAATTTTTTTACTGAAATAAGTCCTAAAGAAATCGACAATATCGTTGCTAAAGACAAAAACATAAATAATTTAAAAATACTATTAGCAAATGAAGCAACTAAAATTCTACACGGAGAAACTGCTTCTAAGAAAGCAGAACAAACTGCGAAAGAAACATTTGAAGGGGGCGGTGTAGGATTAAATCTTCCAGAAATCAAAATTGAGTCTGATGAAATAAAAAATGGAATTAATTTTCTAAATTTTTTATCACAAAATAAAATTTTATCATCAAAAAGTGAAGCGAGAAGAGTAATTGCTAATAAAGGGTTAAAAATTAATAATATTGTTGTTTCTGACGAAAATAAGATACTTCAGTTAAAAGATTTTGATAAAAACATCTTAAAAATTTCTTACGGAAAAAAGAAGCACTACATAATAAAAATTATTTAGACTTTTTATCTCTTTCAATAATTTTTTGAATAAACCTCGGTGTAATTGTTTTAATTGGATTAATAGTTGTTTTAATTTTTCCGGTCGGTCCTTTCATTTTAAAGCTTATTCCAAAAAGTCCTTCACCCACTTCTTTGGGGATGACTATATCGCCAAGTACAGGTATCTTGGAAATTAATTTATTTAAACTTTTTGCTGGCACTAAAGTACCTCTTAAACTAGTTAAACCAGCTTGATCTTGATAACCATCCATTAAAACAGAAATACTTGGTCCTAAAGCGAGTATTTCATCTATTTTTAAAAAACCTTTTTTATTATTCATATCTATTTTTAAAATATCAAATGATAAACCTTCGCCTTCTGCTAAATCTGCTAACCCGCCTAGGTCAGCGAGAGATAGTAATTTTATAACTCCAGGTGCATTTACTATTTTAAAGTTTTCAATTTTGAGTTTTGAATAAGAATTTTCGCCATCAATAATAGACGTATATAACAATTTTCCATCAGCAAGACCTTTAAAAAAATTATACTCTGTTAAAAGCGGTTTTGGTAAATCAGAGTAAACTTCTAGATATTTTTTATTATTTTTTTTATCGTTTTTCATAGATATATCTAGAAAATTATTATTACCAAAATCTCCTTTTGATGAGATTTTTATGAACTTTCCTTTTTCAATTATGCCTATTAATTTAAAATTTTTAAGATTTTCAGATAACGGTGCTATAATATTATTAAAATCTATTATAATTTCTTTATTAATGTTTGAAAAATAATTTATTTTATTTTTTTTATTAATGATTTTGGGTAAATTGGAGGCATCAAATTTAGATCCTTTTACTATAATTTTATTTCCAAGAGTGATATCAAAATCATTATTCGTTTTTCCATTAATTTTTGTTTTCACGGAAATTTTTTTAAATGAGATAAATTTATTTTTCTTTAATTTTAAATCTGTAATGATTATAGAATTATTTTTTTCTTTTAAATGAAATTTTTCAATCTTAATATCATTTTTTTTTTTTTCTAAATTAATGGAAAGATCAGCAATAAGATTTTTTGGTTTTTGATAGTTAATTATATCTATATTAATATCTCGATTATATTCACTATCGAGAGTGAAATTAAACTTATCTTTTTCAAATTTATTATTTAATTTATATGACAAAAAATTTTCATCATTTATTGAGTATTTTCCTGAAATAATTACATTATTACTTTTTGAATTAAAATTTGATGTAATTTCTGAATTTATTAAAGATAATTCACTAAAATTTTTTTGTAAAAGAAAATTATCTTTAAATTTTTTAAAATTAAAATTTGCTTTAAGTATTTTTCCATTATTTTTAACGATAAAATTTTTGACTTTATAAGTTTTATCAAAATTAATTGATATACTATTATTTAATTCTGCTTCCAGATTACTAATATCTTGAATTAATTTAAAGTCCTCAAGTAAATTATCATATTTTAAAAAATCATTTTCTTTAAATCTTATTTTTGAAATAAAATTAGATTTTAATGAAATTTCTTTATTTATATTTAATTTTACATCACCATCTTGAATTGATGCACCTTCTAGTTCACCGAAAATATTTTTTATTAAAATATCTGTTTTATCCCCAAAAAAACTAAAATTTGTTTTTTTTAAAATAATATCATCTACAACTTCAATATATAAATTTGAAACTTTTCCTTTAGCTATAAAGTTCTTAAGTTGATAATTTTTATCTATGAAGATCTCAAATTTTGAATTTAATTTTCCTCGCTTGATCTTATTATCAATTATACTTTTAAAATTAGATGGCTTTATAACTGAAGACAGTTTTTTTAACTGATTAATATCTATTTCCTTCAAGTCTATGAAAATTTTTTGTATTTTCGGTTTTGATTTTATTAA
This sequence comes from Candidatus Pelagibacter sp., assembly GCA_045566115.1. GTDB lineage: Bacteria > Pseudomonadota > Alphaproteobacteria > Pelagibacterales > Pelagibacteraceae > Pelagilacustribacter. The sequence continues at coordinate 56,536 of JBJLEC010000003.1, forward strand.
TGATGAGAAATCCATGTAAACTTTTATATTTTTGGTAGGAATATCAATTTTTCTATAATTTATAATTGGCTCTGCTGCTTCCAAAAATAAGCTTATTTCTTTAATATCAAATTTAAATTTGATATCATTTAATTTTAAATCTACATTGTTATCTGTTTGATAAATTTTTTTTGCAATAATATTGCTAAATTTACTCGTCTCTAAGCCTATTGTAGTCAATACAATTATTAACGTGATTAAAGTGATTAATATTGAAAAAAAAAAAATTGATAAAACTTTTTTCATTATCTAATTTTAATTCCTTCCTCAATAAACTGATCGATATTTCCATCTAATACACTAGTCGGGTTTGTGCATTCGACTTTATTTCTTAAATCTTTTACTAGTTGGTACGGTTGTAAGACATATGATCTAATTTGATGACCCCAGCCTATATCTGTTTTAGCATTAATTTCTTTTTGATTTTCTTCCTCTTTTTTTTGCATTTCATATTCATAAAGCCTAGCTTTTAGCATTTTAAAACAAGTTTCTTTATTTTTATGTTGTGACCTCTGATTTTGACACTGAACTACTATTTTAGTTGGTAAATGTGTAATTCTAACAGCGCTATCAGTTGTATTTAT
>JBJLEC010000004.1:0-38165 GCA_045566115.1 Candidatus Pelagibacter sp.
TGGGAAAATATTTAGATTTACTACTTGGGGAGAGTCTCATGGCCCCGCTATAGGATGTGTTATTGATGGTTGTCCTCCAAATATTCCTCTGTCGGAACAAGATATTCAAATTGATATGGATAGAAGACGACCTGGACAATCAAAATTTACAACCCAAAGAAAAGAGCCAGATAAAGCGATTATACTTTCTGGAGTTTTTGGCGGTAAAACAACTGGAACACCTATTTCAATTATTATTCATAATGAAGATAAAAAATCTAGAGATTATGAAACTATTAAAAATAAATTCAGACCTGGTCATGCTGATTTTACATATTTCAAAAAATATGGAATCAGAGATTTTAGAGGCGGTGGAAGACAATCAGCTAGAGAGACTGCATGTAGAGTGGCTGCAGGTGCGGTTGCCAGAATAGTTTTAAAAAAAATTATTGGTTCAAAATTTAATGTTGTAGGAGCTGTAACTCAATTAGGTTTAATGTCTTGTGACAAATCAAACTGGAAAGATACTGAGATAAGAAAAAATCCCTTTTTCTGCCCTGATAAAAAATCTGTAAAACTTTGGGAAGAATATTTATTAGCTGTAAGAAAAGCTGGCTCTTCATGTGGAGCAATAATTGAATTGAGAGCGACCGGAATTCCTATTGGTTTAGGAGCCCCTATTTATTCTAAATTAGATACTGATATTGCAGCTGCGCTAATGAGTATTAATGCCGTTAAAGGTGTAAACATTGGCTCAGGAATGAACGCTGCTTTTTTAAGCGGTGAAGAAAACTCTGATGAGATAAGTAAGAGTTCAGGTAAAATAAAATTTAAATCAAATCATGCTGGTGGTATTTTAGGTGGTATTTCATCTGGACAAGATATTGTAGCTTCATTTGCAGTAAAACCTACCTCTTCTATTTTGACTAGTCGTGATACTATAGATAAAAAAGGAAAGAATACAAAAATTTCAGTAAAAGGTCGCCATGATCCCTGTGTTGGAATTAGAGCGGTACCTATTGGTGAAGCAATGATAAATTGTGTATTACTTGATCACTTTTTAATGCACAGAGCTCAGTGTAGTTAATTAGAAATTTTACTTTTATTTTTAGCTAAAATTATATTTGAATTTAAAGTCTCTTCAGCTTTGTTTTCGATAGACTTACTATTCAACCCTGCTGTCTCATACATTTTTTCTGGTGAGTCCTGATCTATGAATATATCTGGTAAAATCATAGATCTAAATTTTAATCCTCTATCGAAAACACCTCTATCTGACAATAATTGCATGACATGCGAACCGAATCCACCTATAGAGCCCTCTTCAATAGTAATTAAAACTTCATGATTAGCGGCTAACTCCATTATTAATTTTTCATCTAAAGGTTTAGCAAATCTTGCATCAACAATTGTGCAATCAATTCCTTTACTAAAAAGTTTTTCTGCTGCTTTCTTGCACTCATCTAATCTTGCTCCAAAATTTAAAATAGCAACTTTTTTACCCTCTTTAATTATTCTTCCTTTTCCTATTTCTAAAGTCTTCTTAATTGATGGTAATTCTATTCCAACTCCATTGCCTCTTGGGTATCTAAAGGCAGATGGACGGTCATTGATATTAACTGATGTATTTATCATTTTAACAAGCTCTGCTTCATCACTAGCAGCCATGACTACAAAATTTGGCAAGGTTGATAAATAAGTGATATCAAAAGATCCTGCATGTGTTGGCCCATCAGCCCCGACAAGACCAGCTCTATCAATAGCAAATCTTACAGGTAAAGATTGTAAAGCAACATCATGTACCACTTGATCATATGCTCTCTGTAAAAAAGTAGAATATATTGCTGCATAAGGTTTATAACCTTCTGTTGCCAATCCTGCGGCAAAAGTTACCGCGTGTTGCTCTGCTATTCCTACATCAAAAGTTCGGTCAGGAAACTTCTTCTCGAACAAATTTAGCCCAGTTCCTGATGGCATTGCGCCAGTAATACCAATAATTTTTGTATCTTGTTCTGCATGCTTAATTAATGTTTCAGCAAAAACTTTAGTATATGAAGGTAAGTTAGATTTAGATTTTACTTGTTCTCCTGTAGATACATTAAATTTAGAGACACCATGATATTTATCACCTGAGTCTTCTGCAGGTTTATATCCTTTTCCCTTTTGTGTTCTAACGTGAATTAATACTGGACCTTGATGATTAGAATTTTTAACATTTTCAAAAATTTGAACTAAATTATCAACATCGTGACCATCAATCGGACCAACATAATAAAAACCTAATTCACTAAATAATGTTCCGCCAGTAACAATGTTTCTAAGTAAATCTTCTGCTTTTCCAGCTTTTCGACTAAATCTTTTTGAAAACGATGAAAAAATCATTTTAATAGTTTCTCTTAAGCTAAAATACATTTTTCCTGATAACAATTTAGCTAGATAACCACTCATTGCGCCAACAGGTCTTGCAATTGACATATCGTTATCATTTAAAACTACAATCAATTTTGATTTTAAAGCTCCTGCATTGTTCATAGCTTCGTAAGCCATTCCTGCGCTCATAGCACCATCTCCGATGACAGCTACTACATTATTATTATTGTTTGATAGTTTTTTAGCCACTGCCATTCCAAGAGTTGATGAGATAGAGGTTGAACTATGTGCTGCACCAAATGGATCATATTCACTCTCAGTTCGTTTAGTAAACCCAGATAACCCTCCTCCTTTACGAAGTGTTTTAATTTTATCTCTTCTTCCTGTAATTATTTTATGAGGATAACATTGATGACTTACATCCCAAACTAACTTATCTTTAGGTGTATCAAAAACATAGTGCAAAGCAACTGTAAGCTCAACAACTCCTAAACCAGCTCCTAAATGTCCTCCAGTTTCAGAAACAACATCTATCAGTTCATCTCTAAGTTCATCAGAGATCTGCTTCAAATCATCTTTTTTAAATTTTCTTAAATCAGCAGGATAATTTATTTGTTTTATTAATCTTCCCATTAAAAATTTCTTCCCAAAATAAATTCAATTGTTTTAGTTAAATCTTGTGCTTTTTTTCCATGTTTTGTTAATTTACGCAATATTTTTTTCTTTAATTTATACGCATACATATTAGCTTTTTTATAACCCATTAAATTAAGTAAAGTTGATTTGCCATTTTTATTATCTTTTTTTACTGATTTTCCAGTTAATTTTTTTGATCCCTTGACATCTAAAAAATCATCAGCAAGTTGAAAAAGTAATCCTATCTCTTCACCTAGATTGCTTAAAAATATTTTTTCTTTTTTACTTTTATTGGAAATAACACCTACGGCATATAAACAAAAGTTAAATAATTTTCCAGTTTTTTTCTTTTGCATATCAATTATTTGATTGAGTGTTTTATTTTTATTTTCAAATTTTAAGTCCAGTTCTTGTCCTCCTGCTATTCCAGTATGTCCAGAACAGTTAGCTAGAGAACAAACAATTTCATTTTTTAATTTGGGGTTAAGTTTATATTTTTTATCTGCAATTATTTCAAAAGCTAAAGTTAATAAAGAACTTCCAGCTAAAACCGCTGAAGCTTCTCCATATTTTATATGTGTTGCAGGTTTTCCTCTTCTGAAAGAATCATTATCCATACAAGGCAGGTCATCATGTATTAAAGAATAAGAGTGAATGCACTCAACTGCTGCACAGATATTAATTAATCTTTTTTCACTTATATTAAATATTTTTCCTACATCAAATATGATAGTGGATCTAATTTTTTTTCCTCCTGAAATTACTCCGTACTTCATAGGATTAATTAGTAATGATTGTTTTTGATTTTTTAAATATTTAATTAAAAATTTATCAATTTTTTTTGAGTTTTTATAAAGCTTAATTTTAATCATACTTTTCTATTTTTTATTGAAGAAATTTCTTTAGATTTTTTTTTAAATAAAATTTCGATATGTTTGTTAAGTTGAATTAATCGTTGATAATCACCTAAAGAATTACTTAGATCTACGTCTTGGCTTTCTAATTTGCTTAATATTGCATCAATTTCATCTTTAGCTTCTTTTAATGATTTACTTTTGATGTCTGCTGGAATATTTTCATTTTTCATCTAATAAATAATAATTACATTATGAAAAATAGCTATTCAAATATATTTACTTTTAACAAAAAAATACTCAACAAAACCATCAAACTTTTGAATAAAGGAAATTTAGCAAGCATACCAACAGAAACAGTATATGGGCTTGCTAGTAACGCATATTCTAGTAAAGCTGTGAAAAAAATTTTTAAATTAAAAAAAAGACCTAAATCTAACCCTTTGATAATTCATTATTATGATGATCAGCAAATTTTTAATGATGTTGTAATAAATGATAATTTTAAAAAATTATACAAAAAACTCTGCCCTGGACCAATAACATTTATCTTAAAGAAAAATAAAAATTCTAAAATTAATAACCTAGCCAGCGCAAAATTAAAAACTGTGGCTGTAAGATTTCCAAAACACAAAGTTGCAAGATCAATTTTAAAGAATATCAACTATCCATTAGCAATGCCAAGCGCAAATATATCTTCAAATATAAGTCCTGTAAGCGCGCGAGATGTATATGAAGAATTTAAAAATAAAATTAAAATCATTGTTGATGGTGGGCAATCTATAATTGGCATTGAGTCAACAGTAGTTGATTTGACAAATAAACCAAAAATATTAAGACCAGGGATAATCAGTTCCCCTAAGATTGAAAAAATTTTAAAGTTGAAACTAAATAAAAATACTAGTGACCCTAAAATTAAATCGCCAGGTATGTTAAAAAAACATTATTCACCAGGAATACCTGTATTAATTAATCAAAAAAAATCAGATGATAAAAGTGCCTTCATATACCTGGGTAATAAATATAAAAATAAAAAAAATTTTTTCAGTTTAAGTAAAAGATCTAATTTTGATGAAGCTGCATCAAATCTATATAAAACTTTTAGATTGATAAAAAAACGAGGGTTCAAAAAAATTCAAATAGTCAAAATACCTTTTATAGGTTCTGGTATTGCCATTAATGACAGGATAAAGAGAGCAGCAAAAAACTAGATGAAATTACAGGTCAAAAATTTAGTAAAAAAATTTAACTCTACTATAGCAGTTAATGATATTAGTTTTGAGATTGAAAAAAATAAAACCTTAGGACTTCTCGGGCCTAATGGTTGTGGAAAAACTACCTCTATAGGAATGATGTTGGGTTTAATTACACCAACTAGTGGTCAGATTTTTATTAATAAAATTAGCCTTGAGCCAATAAATAGAATTAAATTATTAAGTTTAATGAATTTTGCTTCCCCGTATGTTGAATTACCAAAAAAACTCACAGTAAAACAAAACCTTGAAGTTTATGCCAGACTGTATGGTGTGCATAAAATTTTTGATAGAATTACAGAAATGGTGGAAGATTTAAATTTAAAAGAGTTTTTAAATAAAAAAACTGGAGAACTTTCTTCTGGACAAAAAAATCGAGTATCCTTAGCAAAATCATTAATTAATAAGCCCAAGTTATTATTTCTTGACGAACCCACTGCTAGCTTAGACCCAGATGTAGGTGACTTTATTAGAGAGTACCTTGAAAAATATAAAAAAAATAACGAACTTACTATGTTATTGGCTTCTCATAATATGAAAGAGGTGGAAAGACTATGCGATAGTATCGTCATGATGAAACAAGGCAAAATAGTAGATCAAGGTACATGTGCTGAAATTACAGATAAACATGGAAGAGAAAATCTTGAAGAAACTTTTTTAAAAATAGCTAGGAGTAAAAATGAGCTGGAATAAAATTTTTGCATTAAGTTTAAGGCACATTTATTTAATAAAAGGATCTTTTCCTAGAATTTTAGATTTAATTTACTGGCCTACAATTCAAATTTTTCTTTGGGGTTTTATTTCAAAATTTTTTACATTAAGTTCTTCATTTTACGAAAATACGGTTGGTATTATCCTAAGTGCAGCGATACTTTATGATTTTCTTTTTCGCTCAAGTATTAGCTATAATATGATGTTTCTTGAGGAGATTTGGAGCAGGAATTTCACAAATTTATTTATTGCACCTATAAAATTGAGTGAAATTATTGCAGCATTGACATTCACAGCTATTTTTAGAACTCTTATAGGTCTTGTGCCAGCATCAATTATAGCTATTCCGTTATTTGGCGTGTCTATTTTTAAGCTTGGAGTCCCATTAATATTTCTCCTAGTTACCTTGTACATTTTTGGAGTAACTCTTGGATTGTTAGTTACTGCAGGTTTAATAAGATTTGGTCCATCTTTTGAAAATATAGCTTGGGCAAGTTTATTTTTTTTAGCTCCTTTAGGCTGTATTTATTATCCTATAGAAATCTTACCTTACTGGCTTCAAATAATAGCTAAATTATTGCCCTTAGTACATATCTTTGAAGAGGTGAGGAATATCTTAATTTATGATATTATTAGTTATTACGAAATATTAAAAGCAACTTTAATATCTTTTATATATTTTATTTTAGGAATTGTTATTTTTTATTGGTCTTACAATGGCGCTAAAGATCGTGGAACTTTAATAAATATGGGTGAATAAAAATGCATAAAGAAATCAACAAAATTAAGGAATTAGAGGGTCCTCCAAAAATTATTAAAAATTTATTTAGTAAAAATGAAATAAATAAATTCTTAGATCTTTACGAACAATTACCAATCACAGTACACAATAAAAAGCAAAACGTGATTAAAAAAAGATGGCTTAAAAATATTAATCAAGAATTAGAAAGCTTATTTAGCTCTAGACTTAAAAATGAAATAGGTGAATTTAAAATGGACAACCTAAAAGATGAAAAGAATGAGGAAGTGCTTGGCCTTTATCAAGAAAGTTATAATCCTATTGGGTTGCATGTAGATGCGGGATTTAACACAGAAGAAATTATTTATAAACAAACTTTAATACCTTTAACTTCAAAAGGTGGAACAGTAATATTTAAAAATAAATTTTATGGACGCTCTACAAATTTTACAGTCGATGAAGAAGCGTTAAAAGAGAAAAAATTAAAATATGGTCAAAACATAAGATCATCTGAACACTTAAAGTTGTATGAAAATAAACCTTTTAATAGATCTGATTACGACAAATATTTAAAACATGAAAAAATGGAAAATCTTTTAGGGCTTGAAATTGATATTGTTTATGAGTGGGAATTGGGTTCTATGTTGATTTTTGATAGAACGAGATTACACTGTGCGTCTTCTTTAATTGATGGTAAGAAAATTGGCCTTACAACATTTACAAAAAGATAATAGTTTAAAATATTATGCTTAAAAACAGAGTCTTAAAGATTTCAAAAAATATATTAAAAAGATTTGATATCGATAACAAAGAATTAAAAAAATTTGAGGATCTTTATTTTAATTAATGGCTATTTACGATTGCTTTCAATATTTTGATGAAGATCATATGGTTGATTTAAGACTTAATATTTTAAACCAATTTGTTGATTTTTTTGTTATTTCAGAATCTACAAAAACACATCAAGGAAAAGATAAAAAAATAAATTTTGATGTAAAAAAATTTTCAAAATTTAAAGATAAAATTAAATTTGTAGTCGCTGATTATAACGAAAACACAAATTTCAAGAAACATACAGGTGGGGAGTCTCCAGTTGAACAACATCAAAGAAATTTTTTAATTGAAGGGATTAAAGATGCTTCGCCTGAAGATTTAATTATTTTATCTGACTCAGATGAAATACCTGACTTAACAAAGCTTAAAGATATAGATAAAAATAAAAAATTCATAGCATTTTCACAAAAGATGTTTATGTATAAATTAAATCTTCAAAATATTGATGAAAGTAATTGGATTGGATCTAAAATAACGAAAAAAAAAAACATAACATCAATGCAAGATTTAAGAAATTTAAAATTTAAAAAATACCCTTTTTGGAGAATAGATAAAAAAAACTTACAAATAATTAATGGGGGATGGCACTTTTCATTTCTTCAAACACCTGAACAAATTTTAAATAAAATTAAATCATTTTCTCATGGCGAATTTAATAACAATAATATTGATGAAAAAAATATAGAAGAAAAAATATTGAAAAATGAAGATATATTTGAAAGAGGTATAACTTTAAAAAAGATTCAATTAGATTCTAGTTACCCTGATTATATTTTCAAAAATAAAGACAAATTTTTGAAATGGGTTATTTAATGGTGCGCCGGATAGGAGTCGAACCCATAACCTCCGGAGCCGAAATCCGGCGCTCTATCCAGTTGAAGCTACCGGCGCATTGATAGATAATTTAAATTAATTTATGGATAAAACAATAGAATTCTCAGTTAAAAAAAAAGATAATGGTGAAAGATTAGATGTTTTTCTATCTGAAGAAATAACAAATCTAACACGTTCTTATATTAAAAAACTTATTGAAAAAAAAAAAGTAATAATAAATGAAGTTGTAAATGTTATTCCTTCCACCAAAGTAAAAATTAATGACAAAATAATAATAAGTATTGTAATGGAAAATAAACTAAAAATTATTCCAAATAAAGTTAAGTTAAATATTGTATATGAAGACAGTGATATTTTGGTCGTAGATAAACCTAAAGGTATGGTAGTTCACCCGGGAGCTGGAAATTACACAAATACATTAGTGAATGCACTTATCTTTAAATATAAAAATAATCTTTCTGATATTAATGGTGGCTCAAGACCCGGTATAGTGCATAGAATAGATAAAGAAACTAGTGGATTATTAGTAGTTGCAAAAAATAATTTATCACACTCAAATTTAGGAAAACAATTTAGTGATCATACTATTAAAAGAAAATATCAATGTTTAGTTTGGGGTGTAATTCGTCCTTTAAGTGGTCGAGTCGAAACCTTGATATCTAGAAACAAAAAAAATAGACAGCTAATGACAGTAAGTGATGTTAATGGAAAAAAAGCTATTACTAATTACAAAACAATTAAAGTTTTTCAAATAAAAGATATTCCAAAAATTAGTCTTGTAGAATGTAAATTAGAAACTGGCAGAACACATCAAATAAGAGTTCATTTAAAATACAAAGGGACTTCTTTGCTTGGTGATAAGCAATATGGGAAGAAAAATATAAAATTTAAAAAGATAAATAAAGATTTTTTTAATAAGCTTTCGGCTCTTGACGGGCAAGCATTGCATGCTCAAACTTTGGCATTTATTCATCCAACCAAAAATAAATTGGTAAGTTTTAAGTCTAAGTTGCCTATGGACTTTAAAAAAACATTAGATTTACTTAATAATCTGAGTGGTTGAAAGTTAATAATTAATATATATTTTAAAATTATGTCTAACAAAAATCAGATGAGCAATCTTCCATCACCCTCTATCGGAGGACTATCTATATATCTTGCGCAAATTAAAAAATTTCCGATGCTGGATGCTGAAGAGGAATATATGTTGGCTAAAAATTGGCGTGAGAATGGAAATTTACAATCTGCTCATAAGTTAGTTACTAGTCACTTAAGATTAGTTGCCAAAATTGCCATGGGTTATAGAGGATACGGTTTACCGGTTAACGAATTAATATCTGAAGGTAATTTAGGTTTAATGCAGGCAGTAAAAAAATTTGATCCAGAAAAAGGCTTTAGACTTGCTACTTATGCTATGTGGTGGATTAAAGCAGCTATACAAGAATACGTTTTAAGATCATGGAGTTTAGTAAAAATGGGGACAACAACAGCCCAAAAAAAATTATTTTTTAATTTAAAAAAAATAAAAAATCAAATTGCAGCTGGTCAAGAAGGGGATTTAAGAGATGAACAGGTTAAAGAAATTTCAAAAAGACTAGACGTTGAGTCCCATGAAGTGGTGAATATGAATAGACGTATGATGGGTCAAGAAAAATCACTTAACGACCCAATTAAAAGTGGTGAAACAGATGAATGGCAAGATTGGTTAGTTGATGACACTTTAGATCAAGAGTTGATTATTTCTCAAAAACAGGAGTATGATGACAAAAAAGAACTATTGAATAGTGCTATGAAAATCTTAAATGAAAGAGAAAAAGAAATAATTACTGCTCGTAGGCTATCTGAAAAACAACAAACGTTAGAAGAATTGAGTAAAAAATATAAAATTAGCCGAGAAAGAATTAGACAAATAGAAACCAAAGCTTTTGAAAAATTACAGAAGTCTATGATCAATGCTAGTAAATCTAAAAACTTGCTTCCTGCCAATTAAAAATTTTTGCTGTAGCTAAAAGATAATAACGATGAGTTTAAATCGTTGTCTGAAAATTAAGCTTTAAAGGGATCTTCGACGAGAATAGTGTCTTCACGTTCAGGGCTAGTAGAAATACTAGAAATTCTTGCACCAATAAAATCTTCTAAAGCATGAATATATTTTTTTGCATTTTCAGGTAGGTCTTTCAAGTTTCTTATACCTTCTGTTTTCGTTTTCCACCCTGGAAATGTTTTGTAAATTGGTTTTATGTTAAACTGGTCCTCTGATGCTGCTGGTAGATAGTCAATTTTCTTTCCATTTAATTCATATTGTACACACATCTTTATTTCATCAAGTTCATCTAATACATCTAATTTAGTTAAAGCTATTCCATCAATTCCAGAAATTTTAATTGTTTGACGAACAAGTACTCCATCAAACCATCCACATCTTCTTTTTCTAGCAGTTACAGTTCCAAATTCTTTTCCTCTTCTGCCTAAATTTTCTCCAATTTCGTCTTCTAACTCTGTAGGAAAAGGTCCGCTTCCTACTCTAGTTGTATATGCTTTAGTTATCCCTAAAATATAATTAATCTTATTAGGGCCTGAACCAGAGCCTGTTGCAGCCATTGCTGGAACAGTATTTGACGATGTTACAAAAGGATAGGTTCCATGATCCACATCTAAAAGTATACCTTGTGCACCTTCAAATAATATTTTTTTTCTATCAGTATTAAATTGGTCTAATTTTAACCAAACAGGTTGAGTAAATTTTAAAATTTCTGGAGCTATTTTTAATAATTTTTTTTTAAGATCATTTTTCGTGTAGACTTTTTTGTTTAGGCCTTTTCTAATTGCGTTATGGTGCAATAGAACATTTTCTAGTCTATTATCTAAGTTGCTTTCTGATCTTAAATCCATAACTCTAATAGATCTTCTTCCCACCTTGTCTTCATAACAAGGTCCTATACCTCTTCTAGTAGTTCCGATTTTACCTGTCCCGGCTGCATCTTCTCTTATTTCATCCATTTCTTGGTGAAATGGTAGTATTAATGAAGCAGACTCGGAAATCATAAAGTTTTCAGGAGTTACATCCACACCTTGTTTCTTAATTTCTTCAATTTCACTTAAGAGCGCCCAAGGATCAATCACTACTCCATTTCCAAGAATGGAAACTTTACCTTTCCTAACTATTCCTGAGGGTAACAATCTAAGTTTAAATACTTTTTTATCTATTACTAATGTGTGTCCTGCATTATGTCCCCCTTGAAAACGAACTACAACATCGGCTTCACTTGATAACCAATCTACAATTTTTCCTTTGCCTTCATCTCCCCACTGAGAACCTACTACAACTACATTTTTCATTATTTAAATTTCTTATTTAAAGTTATTGAATTTAAATGATTAATTGGGCCGTTTCCTTTTCCATAATTTAAATTTGATTTTATTGCTTCATTAACATATTTAATTCCTTGCTCACAGGACTTAATCAAATCTTTTCCACAAGATAAATTAGTAGCAATAGCAGATGATAATGTGCAACCTGTGCCGTGAGTATTTTTAGATTTATATTTTTTATTCTTGAAAATTTTTATTATTTTCTTATTCAATAAAATGTCATTTATTTCATTCGATTTTAAATGCCCGCCTTTAATAAGAACATTCTTAGCACCAAGATTAATCAATAATTGTCCAGCTTTAATCATGTCATTTAATGAGTTAATTTTTGTATTCGTTAACAATTCTGCTTCTGGAATATTAGGGGTAATTAATAAAATTTTTTTCATCAATTTTTTTTTTATCTCATCTATCGCTTCATTATTAATTAGTTTTGTTCCTCCCTTTGCCACCATAACTGGGTCTAAAACTATTTTCTTAATATTAATTTTTTTTAAAGATTTTATAACTGCAGAAATTACTTTTGTTGAATGCAGCATGCCTATTTTTATTGCATTAGGTTTAATATCTTTGGCGGTAAATTCTATTTGATTTGATATTTCTTTTGGTTTGATGGGTATAATAGAGTTTACTCCAGTAGTATTTTGAACCGTAACTGCTGTTATAGCTGTCATTGCATAACAGCCCAAAGCTGAGACAGTTTTTATATCTGCTTGAATACCTGCTCCTCCTGAAGAATCTGATCCAGCTATAATTAAAACTTTTGATTTAGGTATCATTAATTAATTGTTCTTTTAATAATATTAATACATTTGTTAATTAACAATTTGTTAAAAGACTCACACATAATTCTTATTTTTGGTTCTGTGCCTGATAATCTTACTAATAGTCTACCTTTATTTTTTATTAATTTATCAGCTAATTTAATAGCATTTTTACATTTTGAAGAATTAATAATATTTTTATCCTTAACTTTAATATTCAGTAATTTTTGTGGAACTGATTTATAAACCTTAAAAATTGCATTAGCAGATTTACCTTTTCTTAAAGCAAATAATGTTTCTAAGGCGACTAATAAACCATCACCTGTTGTGGCAAAATTACCAAGTATAATGTGGCCCGACTGCTCCCCTCCTAAATTAAAATTATTTTTTTTCATAACTTCTTTCACATACCTATCTCCAACTTTTGCCCTTATAAATTTTATTTTTTCATTTAAAAAAAAGCTTTCTAGGCCATAATTTGACATTAATGTACCAACGACACCTCCCTTAAGAATTTTTTTTCTCTTCCATCTTTTAGCGATCATTGCGATTATTTGATCACCATCAATTATTTGTGATTTTTCATCGCACATTATTACTCTATCTGCATCACCATCTAAAGCGATTCCAATATCTGCTTTGTGTTTTTTAACAAACTTTTTTATTATCTCAGGATGTGTTGACCCACATTTATAATTAATATTTAATCCATTTGGTTTTGTACCCACTGTAATAACTTGAGCACCAAGTTCTTTGATTATTTTTGGAGCAGATTTGTATCCTGCTCCATTTGCGCAATCAATTACAATTTTCATGCCTTTTAAACTAAAATCCCTTGGAAAATTTTTTCTTAAGATTTTTAAATATGTATCATTTCCATCCTCTAATCTTTTTACCCTACCTAAGGTTTTTGGATCAGATAAATGGCTTACAGTTTTTGAATCAATTAAACTTTCAATTTTTTTTTCAATCTTATCCGATAATTTTAAACCATCTGGTCCAAATAATTTTAAACCATTGTCATAGTATGGGTTGTGAGATGCAGTAATCATAATGCCCATATTTGCTTTCATTTTTTTTGTAAGCATTGCTAAACCATTAGTGGGCAATGGGCCAAGTGTAAAAATATTCATACCCGCAGATGCCAGGCCAGAAACAAGTGCTGGTTCTAAGGTGTATCCTGATAATCTTGTATCTTTTGCTATAATTGCAATCTGCTTTTTCTTTTTTAAATTTTTAAAATATGTTCCAGCTGCTAAACCAAATTTAAAAAATTTTTCACCATTTATATTACTGGTATTAACAGTGCCTCTAATTCCATCGGTTCCAAAGTATTTTTTTTTCATTTATTTAATAAATTTTGGAATACTAAAATTCCTTGCTTAATTTCCCTAACATTATGTACTCTAAAAATTTGAATTCCTTGAGCTAGTGAAAATAAAATTGATGATAATGTTCCACCAAGTCTTTCTTTTGAATCAAAATTTTTAGAAATTTGACTAATAAATCTTTTTCTTGAAGTTCCAATTAGTATAGGAAATCCTAGCGAATGAAATATAGAAATTTTATTTAATATCATCAAATTATGTTTCAAATTTTTACCAAATCCAATTCCTGGGTCTAAAATTAATTTATTTGAGTAATTTCCTTTACTCTGTTTGTTTATTTCTGTCTCAAAAAAATCATATATATCTAATAAAACGTGGTTGTATTTTGGATTAATTTGCATTGTTTGTGGTGTGCCTTGCATATGATGGATCACTTTCCATAAATTTTTATCTTTAATTTCTTCATAAATCATCTTGTCAAATTTAAAGCAAGATACATCATTAACTATATCAACTTTATTTTTAATAGTATTTTTAACAACTAAAGATTTTCTAGTATCTATAGATAGTAATGTTTTAGGAAACTTATTTTTAAATTTTTTTATAACTTTAGATATTCTTTGCCATTCTATCTCGGGGGGAATAACTTTTGATTCAGGTCTAGTCGACTCACCGCCAATATCTATTATTTTAGCGCCTGCATTTATCATTTTAGATATTTGTTTTAACGCCATGTTGGTTTTATTAAATTTTCCACCATCTGAAAAACTGTCAGGTGTCATGTTTAACACTCCCATTAAAATGTGATTTTCTTTATTTAAAAATTTTCTTTTTGAGGTAATTTTTTTAATATCTAAAAGTACCTTAATCTTAACTAATTTAGGCAAAAAATTAATTTTTTTAATATCAACAATTTTTGAAGATATTTTTTTATTGTCTTTTAAAAAAATTTCTATTTTATCAAATGAAATCTCTTTGTTTCCACATAATGGAAGAGTTTTTTTTTCTTTTATTAATTTTTTTGATAATTTTCCGTAATAAAAATTACACGCACGTGTGTAATATTTCTTCATGTATATTTAAAGAGCGGGTTTTGGTTTAAGTCCTAATGATCCTAATGCTGATGCTGTTTTATCCCCATCTTCATTCTCTTCTTTAAATGATCTAGTCGGTTTAATATTTTTCAATATTAGGTCTCTGATTTCATCACCAGATAAAGTTTCATAAATTAAAAGGGCTTTTGCGAGTTTATGTAAATCTTCAATTTTTTCAGTTAAAACTTTTTTAGCTCTCTCATAGCCTGTATCAACGATTTTTTTTACCTCTGTGTCTATTTTTTTAGCTGTATCTTCTGACATATTTTGTGACTTGGTAACTGATCTTCCTAAAAATACTTCTTCCTCATTTTCGCCATAAGCTAACGGCCCTAGTTCTTTGCTCATTCCATATTTTGTTACCATGTTCTTTGCCATTTTAGTTGCCATGTCTATATCTGATGAAGCTCCAGAAGTAACTTTGTCGTGACCAAATATTATTTCTTCTGCAATTCTTCCTCCCATTGCTACTGCAATATCTGAATACATTTTTTCTCTAGTAACTGATAGTTGATCTCTTTCGGGCAATCTCATAACCATTCCTAAAGCTCTACCTCTAGGAATAATTGTAGCTTTGTGAATAGGATCAGATGCTTTTTCGTTTAAAGCTACTATTGCATGACCGCCTTCATGATAAGCAGTTAATTTTTTTTCATCCTCTGACATAACCATTGATCTTCTCTCGGCACCCATCATAACTTTATCTTTGGCTTCTTCGATATCAGACATAGTTACAACTCTTTTATTTTTTCTGGCAGCAAGTAATGCTGACTCATTTATTAAATTGGCTAAATCTGCACCAGAAAATCCTGGTGTTCCTCTAGCAATTGTTCTTAGTTTAACATCAGGACCGGTACTAATTTTTTTTACATGAACTTTAAGGATTGCTTCTCTTCCAATTATATCTGGATTTCCTACAACAACTTGTCTGTCAAATCTACCTGGTCTTAATAAAGCTGGATCTAAAACGTCTGGTCTGTTTGTAGCTGCAATTAAAATAATTCCTTCATTAGTATCAAACCCATCCATTTCAACAAGTAATTGGTTAAGAGTTTGCTCCCTCTCATCATTTCCTCCACCTAAGCCAGCTCCTCTACTTCTACCAACTGCATCTATTTCATCTATAAAAATAATACATGGTGAATGTTTTTTACCTTGCTCAAACATATCTCTTACTCTAGATGCACCAACACCAACGAACATTTCAACAAAGTCAGAGCCTGAAATTGAAAAAAAAGGAACATTAGCTTCACCTGCAATTGCTTTTGCTAATAAAGTTTTGCCTGTTCCTGGAGGCCCAATTAGAAGAGCTCCTTTAGGAATTTTTCCACCTAAGCGACTAAATTTTTTTGGGTCTTTTAAAAACTCAACTATTTCTTCGACTTCTTCTTTAGCTTCTTCTACACCAGCCACATCGTTAAATGTAACCTTTCCTTGTGCTTCATTAAGTAATTTAGCTTTAGATCTACCAAAGCCCATTGCACCACCTTTTCCGCCTTGCATCTGACGCATAAAAAAAATCCAAACACCAATCAGTAAAAGCATTGGAAACCAAGAAAGTAGGATTCCGAGAAGTGATGGCATCTTATCTTCTCTTGGAGTTGCTATTATACTTACACCTTTAGCGGAAAGCTTATCCACTAGTTCCGGATAATTTGGAGAGTAAGTTTTAAAAGTTTTTCCATCAGCTAGTGTTCCATTAATATTATTGCCTTGAATTTGCACTTCTACCACTCTTCCTGCCTCAACTTCATTTAGAAAATTTGAGAATGCAAGCGAGTTTCTTTCACTATTAATCTTATTTGGATCCTGGAACATGTTGAATAGACCCACAGATAGTAAGACTATGATGGCCCACATTATTAAGTTTTTAATATTCATATAGCTTAAATAATCATTAAATTTTATATAACAAGTATATTGTACTTAATGATAACTTGTAAATAAGACAAAAAGACAACCAAAATCTAAGGAAATTAAGTTTTTTCTGCTTTTAAACACAAGTAACCTTTATTTAAGATAAAAATGCACCCTCCTAGCATGGATTTCTTAAAACTACTTTTTTCAATATTTTTAATTAAATTTTCAACTTTTTTAGATCTTGAGTTGTAATAATTTTTTTTTAGTTTTTTAATAGAATTATTAATTATAGCAATTTTGATTTCTTTATTATGAGCTTTAAATTGTTTTAAATTAATTAAGATTTCCTTTCCTTTTTTTTTAATAATATCTTTGAAAATTTTCTTAAAATATATATCAAGTGTATCTTTGCTCGATGATAAATTATTAATTGATTTAATAATTTGTTCATATTCAATTCCACTTTTTTCAAGTGGTTTTTTTAAATTTCTTACCCTTGTTCTAAGATACTTAGAGTCAACATTTGAGGGATCTTTAATATATTTTCCGTATACAATTTTAGAAATTTTAATTAAAAATTTTTTTTTTACATCCAGTAATGGTCTATATAAATTTATATTATTATTTATTTTACTTAAAGAATTCATAGATGACAAACCTCTCAATCCGCTTCCTCTCGAAAGTCTTATAAGGAAAGTTTCAACCTGATCTTCTAAATTATGCGCAGTTAGAAGAGTGTTAATTTTGTTTCTTTTGCAATAATTGGATAAAATTTCATATCTTATTTTTCTTGCTGAACTTTGAATATTGTTTGTTATTTTGTTTTTGTTTAAAACTGTAGTTAAATTTATTAAATTTTTTTTTAGTAAATTTTTTACTTGTTTTGCTTCTTGAGCAGAATTTTTTCTAATATTATGATCAACTAAAACATAGCGAATTTTAATTTTTTTTGTAAATGAATAAGCTTTTACTAATGCGACCAATGCCAAACTATCAGGTCCTCCCGACACCGCGACAGTATAAGAATTTTTATTTAGTTGATCTAGTTTACTTTTAAAATTTAAGAAAATGTAAGATAAATCTTCAAAATCACTAAAACCATTTTTAAGATTTACACTTGAATTTTTTTTGCTCATACTGTGCTTTTTGTAACACGGACTTGCTAGCTTTTGGATATTCTTTTTTAAGACCTGATATCATTTTACATCCTTGATCTTTTTCACCAAGCTGGACCATGGTGATACCTAGTTTTAAAAGATTATCTGGGGCTTTATCGCTCTTAGGATAATTTTGATATCCATCAAGATATGCTGTGGCGGCATCAGAATATAACTGTCTAATTCTAAAAGTTTCCCCATACCAATATTGTGCGTTTCCTGCTAAATCATGATCTTTATTTTTATCTATAAATTCCCTTAAAGCAAATTCAGCTGTTTCATAGTCACCGATTTTCATAAAGCTTACAGCAAACTCATACTGTTCTTCAGTAGGTTTATTAGGTAATAAAGATTTTCTTTTTTCTGGCTCTTCAGTAATGACTGTTTGGGCCGTTTCAACAGAGTTTATAGATTGTTCTTTAGGTAAGTTGGATGTTTCATAACCAGGTGATGCTCCAAAATCTTGCGGTTTTGTAGAACCGGGTAACACGGAATTTGTTTTTTTTGCTGTTGTGCTTATACCATTTTCTAAATCTGAAAATCTTAACTGGGCATCTGATTGAATTTTTGTGACCCTAGTGGATAGCTTGTCTAATTTAAAATTAACTTCTTCGAATTTATTCGTAAGCTGTCTAAATTGATTTTCGATTTCATTTAATTTTAAAAGATGTTTAGTCATTACATCTTCGTTTAAACCATCAGACTGGTTTATATTTAGTTTTGTAGAATTTGTTATATCTGCTTTTTGATAAACCGCTTTTTCTAAAGTTTTAATATCTTTTGTGATAACTTGAATTTGATCAGAAATTGCTTTTAAATAAATTTCTTCATCCTCTGCCATTACAAATGAATTAAATAAAACTACACAAAGCAGAATGAAAATTAATTTAATATTGTGAAACATTATGTATTAATAATGAGATAAAATGGCAAAAAAAAGACCCCTCAATATTTACTATTAAGGGGTCTATTAAATTAATTTTTTATTAATTAACTTTAACTGTTACAGATCTTCTATTTTGAGACCAAGCTAAAGGCGTTGAGGCTGCATTGACTGGTTTTTCTTTACCATAACTAATTACAGATATTCTTTTACCTGAAATTCCATAAGTCATTAAATAATCTCTAGCAGCGTTAGCTCTTCTTTCTCCTAATGCTAAGTTATATTCTCTAGTTCCTCTTTCATCAGCATGACCTTCGATAGTAACATTAAGCTTTTTATTTTTTCTTAAATAAGTAGCTTGTTTTCTCAATGTAGCTCTTGAAGCTGTTGTTAATGAAGATTTGTTAGTTGCAAAAAATACTCTGTCAGGAACACCTGAAGCTAAGTATTTTACAGTTTCTTTTCCTGTGTAAGCATCGTCGCCTGCTGATCCAGTTTTTTTAGCTGTAGAACAAGCGCTAAGTAATAAAGTAGTAAAAATTACTAATAGTATGTTTTTTAAATTCTTGTTAAATATCATTTTTATCCCCTGGGTTTGTTAGTGATTTATTTCAAATTATTCATTGTTATTCAAGTCTATTTTACATAAAATATTACCTCATTTAGATAATAAAGAAGACCAAGATGGGTCTGAGGCGTCAGTTTCAGTTTTGAGCTGCCTTTCATTATACCCGGTAATATCAATTGACCATAATTTTGCAGTAAAACCCTCTCCTTTGGCCCCTGCTTTTGTTTCTCTATAGAATACTATAACTCTACCATTTGGTGACCATGATGGAGCTTCCTGGTAGTAGTTTTCAGTTAATAATCGCTCACCGGTTCCATCTGTCCTCATTACACCGATATAAAACTTGCCTTTTCTCATTTTTGTAAACGCTATTAAGTCACCTCGCGGCGACCATACTGGTGTTCCATAAATACCATTTCCAAATGTTATTCTTTTAACTCCACTTCCATCACTTCGCATTACATAAATTTGTTGCAAACCACTTCTGTCAGAATTAAAGGCTATAAATTTTCCATCAGGGGAAAACGACGGGGAAGTATCAATTGAAGAATGGTTTGTTATTCTCTCTACAACTCGTGTCTCTAAGTTCATCGTAAAGATGTCTGAGTTTCCGTCTTTAGCAAAACTCATTACAATTTTTTTTCCATCGGGAGAAAATCTTGGTGCAAAAGTCATGCCTGGAAAATTTCCAACAACTTCTTGTGTTCCTGTTTCTATATCAAGTAAATAAACTCTAGGCATATTTCTAAAATATGACATGTAGGTAACCATTTGATTTGTTGGATTAAATCTTGGAGTTAATACTAATTCATTTCCTAATGTAAGATATTTAGTTTTAGCACCGTCTTGATCCATAATCGCTAATTTTTTTATCCTTTGATTTTTTGGGCCACTTTCAGCCACATAAATTATTCTTGTATCAAAATATCCTTGTTCACCAGTTAATCTTTCATAAATTTTGTCTGAAATAATATGAGCTACTCTTCTCCAGTTTGATGGTGTCGTTGTAAATGCTAAAGCGGTCATTTCTTTTGAAGCAGCTAAATCCCACAATCTAAATTCAACTTTTAATTTTTCATCTTTTATTAAAAGTTTCCCAGTTACTAAAGCTTGTGCTTTAATTAATCGCCAATCTTCAAATCTTGGTTTTAAATGCGCAATATCAGGTTTTTGAACAAATGCTTCTTTTTTTAAAGGATTAAATAATCCTGTTGAACGGAAATTTTTTTCTATTATTTCAGAAATATTATTACCTAATTCTTTTATCTTCATGTCTTTAGAATTTTCTGATTTTATATCTACATGTAAAGGTGAGACAGCTATAGGCAATGGATCAAGATTACCTCTTGTAATATCTACTTCAATTAATGCATAAGACTTATTTAATAAAAATAAGTTAAACAAAAATATTAATAAAAAATTTTTCATATTATCCTCGCAACATTTCTGTTGGATTAAAGTTTAATTGTATCTCTTTCCATTTATCATATCCAGTTGGAGGCACCTTTAATGGCTGGCATAATCTAACTGCTCTTAAAGCACTTTCTGCTAAAACTTTATAAAATTTTTGACCGGGTCTATTCATTCTCTGGTGGTCCAATATTTCTGACTTCATGATAGTTCCATCTTTTTTTAACTGTAATTTAATTCTAACTAATAAATTTTCATCATAAGGTAACCCTAATGGCACACTCCAACAACCAAATATTTGAGCTCTTAAAGCATCTTCCTCTGAAAGCGTTAAGCCTGTAGCAAACGAATTTTTCTTACTACTTTGAGTTATTTTATCTGTTTTTTTTTGTTTTACAGCCTCTTCTTCTTTTGCTTTATCAATCAATGCAGCTATTTGATTGGTGTCTACAATTTCTTTTTTTTCAAATTCCGATGACTGTCTAATTTCTGGTTTAACTTCTTCTGGATTTTGTTTTTTTTTAACTATTTTTTTTTCATCTTTTTTTTCATTAGGTAGGGGAATTCTATCCGGCTTTTCTTTAGCTTTAGCAGATGGGGGGGCTTGTTCTGATACTAATCTCTCCTCTTCTTGCTTTTTTGTTTTTTCAATAATTTTTCTAGCCTTTGGGGCATAAGGTATATTTGTTTTATCTGAAATCTGAATTAACTCTACAGAAACTATAGGCGGTAAATCTATTGGTTCTCTAAGCATAAACGGTAAACTTAAGATAGTTAATAAAATCATTACCGAGTGAAATGTTATTGAATAAATTACACTTTTGATCATAGTACATTCTAATTTTTATACGGCTCTGATATAAGGGCAACTTTTGAAAACCCAGCGCCAGACAGAGTTCCCATTATCTCTAATACTCTTCCGTAGTTGATGTTTTTATCTCCTCGAACATAAATTCGAGTATCGGTTCTATTTTTTGCAATAGCTAATAACTTTGGTATCATTTTTTGATAATTTACTTGGTGCTCTTGAATATATATTTCGCCTTTTGAATTTATGCTGATAGTTAAAGGTTCCTGATCATCTGGAAGTGAATCAGCTGCCGACTCAGGTAAGTCTACTTGTACTCCTACTGTTAATAGTGGTGCTGTTACCATAAAAATAATCAAAAGAACTAACATTACATCTACAAATGGTGTTACATTTATTTCACTCATTGGTTCATTTTTTGAGCGATTAAATTTAAATGCCATTATTTAAATTATAGATAAAAATCTTTTAGAAAAATTTTCTATTTTTGAAAAGTATCTTTGTGAGTCACTATTAAACTTATTATAAGCTACTACAGCTGGAATTGCCGCTAATAACCCTAGTGCAGTTGCAAATAAAGCTTCTGCTATTCCAGGTGCTACAATCGCAAGACTTGTATTTCTTGAAATTGCTATTGATTGAAATGAGTTCATTATTCCCCAAACTGTACCGAACAAACCAATGAATGGAGCGGTTGATCCTACAGTTGCGAGAAAAGTAAAATTTTTTTCTACTTTTTTTATCTCGGTATCAGTAGCTATTTCAAGCATTCTTCCAACTCTAGCTGATTGAATGGCTGATGATTGTCTTTTTGTTTTTATTAATTCTGCCATAGCAGATTTGAATATTAATATTGCCGGATCTTTAGAGTTTAAAGGAAGATTGCTATTAAAACTCTCTGCCGATTTAGCCTTCCAAAATTTTTTTTCAAAATCTACAATAGATTTATTAATTTTTTTAAATAACTTAAATTTATCAAATATAAGTGCCCAAGAAAAAATTGATGCAGCTATTAGTAAAATAATTACAAATTTAACTACAAAATCAGCTCTTAAAAAAAGCTTCCATAAAGAGAAATCTGTTGCTCCGCCTAATCCCACCACTTGAGCTGCTATATCTTGTTCCATATTGATTAGTTACTTTTAGATTGTGTCATGAATTTGGCGTTTTTAATAAAATTACTATTAATTATTGTCCAATAATCTTGTCTCACTATAAAATCTAGCTATCAAAATAGCATCAGATTTATTAACATCTTTCTTTTTGGCTAATTGATTGGATAATGCTGGATACATTTCTATTGCTTTTGTTCTACTTGAATCTTTTGATGAATTAATTAGTTCAAAATGTTTTTTCCATTTCGATGGTCTAACAAAAAAGATAGGTAGCTCCAAAGCAGCACATACTCCTTTAATGGCCCCAAAAGTTTGTCCAAAATTAAACATGCTAGTAACACCTTGGCCTGGCATTGCATTAACTTGCTCAACTACAACTGCTATCTCATCATTAGACGATATATTTTCTTTAATTAAAGAAACAAGTTGGGCGCTATTGAGTTGTCTTTTGTTTTTCTTTCCTTCTGACATTACTGGCATGTCAAACATGTTTAAAACTTTATTGTTTTCTAATATAGCTATGCCACCACTCAAGCCAGGGTCAATTCCAATAATTTTCATATTTCTATTTTTTCTAAATTTGCATTAGAAAAAATATTCTGCACATCATCTAATTCTTCTAAAGCACTTAGTGTTTCTAAAATTTTATCCCCTTGTTCTTTGTTTAAATCTATATAATTAATTGGTCTCCATTCTATTGCTGAATAAGAAAAAATATTTATTTTTTTTTCAAGTTCAGTTTTAATTTTGTAAAAATCCTCTTTTTCAGTGATTATTTCAAAATTATCTTTTTGATTTATACAATCTTTTGCACCTGCGTTTATTGCAATTTCAAAAGCTTCTTCTTCACTTATTTTATCTTTTTCAAATTGAATTATTCCGCAATTATTAAACATGTGAGTAGTAGAACCAGATTCTCCTAGCCTTCCACCATTTTTTTGAAGCACTGTTCTTATGCTAGAAGCTGATCTATTTTTATTATCCGTTAAAGTCTCAATAATAAAAGCAACATTAGATGATCCAAAACCTTCATACCTTAAATTCTCATAATTTTTATCACCACTGATTTCTGATTTGCTAATAGCTCGTGCTATGTTGTCTTTAGGCATATTTGATTGTTTCGCTGCTTGAATGGCAGTTCTTAATCTTGGATTCATATCTGGGTCTTTATCTCCTAATTTCGCAGCAACAGTAATTTCTCTTGAGAGTTTTGAAAATATCTTTGATCTTTCTTTATCTGCTCTACCTTTTTTATGTTTTATTCCTGCCCAATGTGAATGTCCTGCCATAATTAACTACCTAGGCTACCGCCTTCAATAAACCTAGTGGCTTTTTTTGCCAAACCAGTTTCTATATTAGTTTCAACAATTATTCCTGATAATGTCCCCTCTCCTTCAGCTGGGAAATGCTTGCTTGCATCTTTTTCTTTCAGAAATCTCTTAATTGAATTCTCTTTATTCATACCAATGACAGAATTATAATCTCCACACATTCCTATGTCAGTTTGATAAGCGGTGCCTTTTTCTAAAATACGAGTATCTGCTGTCGGTACATGAGTATGAGTTCCAACTACACAAGTTGATAAACCATCAAAAAAATGTCCTATTGCCATTTTCTCACTTGTTATTTCACCGTGAAAATCCACAACCATGAAGTCAACATTTTGTTTTAAAATTAATTTTTTACTAATGATTTTTGCAGTTTCAAAAGCATCATTAGTTTTTCTCATAAACACATTTCCCATTAAATTAACTACACCAATTTTGTATTTTCTGTTTTTTGATATATAAATTTCATAACCTTTTCCAGGAGAACCTTCTGCAATATTTGCTGGTCTCAAAAGTCTGTTTTCTTTATCAATATAATTTGGTGTCTCTTTTTTATCCCAAATATGATTTCCTGAAGTTATTACATCCACACCTACTAAAAAAAATTCTTCAGCAATAACTTGGGTTATGCCTCTACCATCATCAGCAGCATTTTCTCCATTTACAATTACAAAATCAATTTTTTTTTCTGCAATTATTTTCGGCAATCTTTTTTTTAACACAGCTCTGCCCGATGCTCCCATTATGTCACCTAAAATTAATAATTTCATTAATAAATACCCTTCTCTGTTAAGATATAATTTAACTTAACATCCCTATTATTGATTGGCAGTTTATGGTGTTTTTGAAATGAAAAAGCAACACCAACAGTTAAAATATTTTTAAATTTTTTTAAATATTTGTTTAAGTAACGATCATAGTATCCTTTGCCATAACCTAGTCTTTGTTTATTTTTATCAAATACAAGTAAAGGAACTAACATAACGTCAGGTATTTCAAGTTTTGTTTTTATTGGTTCTAACATTCCATATTTATTAATTTTTAAAATATTATTTTTTTCCCAAGGAAAAAAATTCATTGAATTATTTTCTTCAATAATAGGCAGTAATAAATTTTGTTTAGTAATATAATTAAATTCTAACAACTTAAGAACATTTATTTCAAATGAGGAGGGATAATAAAGAGCTAATTTAAAAAAATTTTTTTTAATTTTTGATTTTATTAGCTCTATTAAGGGAATAAAAAAATCTTTATCTGGTTCGTAATGTTTCTTTTTTCTTAAAAGATAATATTTCTTTCTCACTAAATTTTTTTTTTTCATCTACTGTGTTTTAGACAGTGACTCTGTATTAGAAATTATTTTTTCTAAAGATTGAGTTGTTTTATCAATCATCGACTCATATAAAGAATTGCTTTCTTCAATAGTTTTTTTGAATCTGTCTAATTCTTGATTTAATTTTTTAATCTCAATATCTTTATCTTCTTTGTATTTTATAGCTAAAGACTTTATTTCTTTAAACTTGTTTGAAATTAAATCTAATTTTACTTTTTGATTAGTTACTTTTTGTTTTAGATCAAAATATTCATCAATTAATTGTATTGTAGTAATTAGTAAAAGTTTATTTTCACCAATGTCTCCTAGTTTATCTTTGAGTTCAGAATACTTTTTATCCAAAAACTTTGTTAATTTTTTTAAAGACTCCTCCTGACCATCGTCGCATGAAAGTAAATAATCTTTATTGTTAAATTTTATATTTACATTTGCCATTTATCTATCTCACTTACTAAATTTTCTGTTTCTTTGCTTAATTCCTCAATGTCTTGATTAAATTTATCTTCAATTTCAGATTTTTTATTTACCTCCAATTGCAAATTTTGTATTTTTTTTTTTAAATATTTGTGTTCTCTTGCTAATTCCTGATTTTTTTTCTCTATTTCATTTTTTTTCCTAAACAATTCATTTTTTTCAGATCTAATTTTTTCAATTTCGTAGTTTGGTTGTGAATAACTTAATGATAATGAATCTAATTTATCTATAAGTTGTATTAAGTTTTTTTCTTTTTTTTCAATAATGCTCATAAAAATTTATACCATATTATTGATATCATTAGTTTAAGTCTATATAGGTTATTTGAAGTGAGTGTAAAATTTAACCAATTATCCAACGCAATTAGATTCTTGTCAATTGATGCTGTGCAAAAAGCAAACTCTGGACACCCAGGTATGCCCATGGGTATGGCGGATGTTGCAACAACATTATTTAAGTACCACCTAAGGTTTAATCCTCAAAATCCTGATTGGATTAACAGAGATAGATTTATTTTATCAGCGGGACATGGTTCAATGCTTCTTTATTCTTTACTTTATTTAAGTGGTTACAAAAGTATTTCTATTGATGATATTAAAAATTTTAGGCAACTAAATTCAATTTGCGCAGGCCACCCGGAGTATAAAAAAGGAACTGGAATTGAAACCACGACAGGTCCTTTGGGTCAAGGCTTGGGCAATGCAGTTGGAATGGCAATTGCCGAAGAAATTTATAGAAAAAAATTTGGTTCAAATGTAATTAACAATAAAACTTATGTTATTGCTAGTGATGGAGATCTCATGGAAGGTATTAGTCATGAGGCCATGAGCTTAGCTGGACATCTTAAATTAAAGAACTTAATAGTATTTTTTGATAATAATAAAATTTCCATTGACGGATCAACATCGTTAAGTGTTTCGGATAACTACAAAAAAAGATTTGAGTCTTACGGTTGGACTTTTCTAGAGGTTAATGGACACAATGAAAAGCAAATTTCAAAAGCTATTTCAAAAGCATCTAAATCAAAAAAACCAACATTAATATCTTGTAAAACTGTTATAGGCTTTGGTTCTCCAAATAAATCTGGAAAAGCTTCTTCGCATGGCTCACCATTGGGAGATGAAGAAATCTCCTTGGTGAGAAAAAAACTTAAATGGAATAATAGATCATTTGAAATTCCTCAAGATATCTTAGACGAATGGAGAAAAATTGGAAGCTCGGGTGTACAACTTGAAAAAGCTTGGCAAGAAAAAGTAAATAAGAAAAATCCTAAAATTACATCTGAACTTGAAAAAAATTTTATTAACTCTGATCTTGGTAACCTCGAAAAACTTATTGAAAAAGAAAAGACAAAATATTTTGAATCTAAACCAAGTTTAGCTACAAGACAATGTTCAATGGCTGTTATCGAAAGCATTTCTACTATACTCCCTCAACTTATAGGGGGATCGGCAGATCTAAGCGGTTCTAATAATACTAAAACTAATAATTCAAAAATTATAAATTCAAAAAATTTTAACGGTAATTATATACATTATGGAGTAAGAGAACATGGAATGGCTGCTGTAATGAATGGTTTGGCTCTTTATGGAGAAATAATACCATACGGAGGAACTTTTTTAATTTTTTCAGATTATTGCAAACCTTCTATTAGATTAGCTGCTTTAATGGGTTTGAAAGTAATTTATATTTTTTCACATGACTCAATTGGTCTTGGGGAAGATGGCCCTACTCACCAACCTATTGAACAGCTTGCCGGATTGAGGGCTATTCCTAATCTTAATGTTTTTAGGCCTGCAGATATTAATGAAACTTTGGAATGCTGGGAAATTGCTTTAAAAAGTCATAACACCCCGAGTGTAATTGTATTATCTAGACAAAAAGTTCCTTACATTAACCCTGATAATTCTAAAAAAAATAAATGTGAAAATGGAGCTTACACAATCAACATAACTTCTCACGAGAGCAATGTAACTTTAGTTGCATCGGGCACAGAAGTTGAGCTAGCTTTAAAAGTTCAAGAAAAATTAAGAGAAAATAATATTCATTCAAAAGTTGTTTCGATGCCTTGTATGGAGCTATTTGATAAACAATCTGAAAATTTTAAAAAAGATCTTATAGAAGAAAATTCTTTGGTTGTTACATTAGAGGCAGGAAGTGTTACACATTGGCAAAAATACACTAAAAATAAAGACTTAAATATTGGCATCGATCAGTTTGGAGAAAGTGCACCTTACAAAGAAGTTTATGATCATTTTGATTTGACTGAAGATAAAATTACAAACCTAATCCAAAAAAAATTAAGAAAATAATCAAGATTAATGGATGAAATAAATTTTTTTCCTGATAACTTAGATGTTGAAAATCAAAAAGTAATTCTCAGATTAGATTTAAATGTTCCTTTAAGAGATAAAATTATACAAGATGACACCAGAATAGTTTTGTGCTTGCCTTTCATAAAAAGATTGGTGGAAAAAAAGGCTAAAATAATAATTATAAGTCATTTAGGAAGACCAAAAGGAATTAAGGTACCTGAACTGTCTTTAATACCTATTTATAAATATTTAAAAAAATCTCTTCCAACAAATGTTTATTTTTACATGGGAAATTTAGATGAAGATGCTCAAGATAAATTTTCTCACTTAAAAGAAGGTGAAATAATATTAATTGAGAATATTAGATACTTTAAGGAAGAGAGTAATAATGATGAGGATTTTGCTAAAAGACTAGGTTCGCTCGGTGATATATATATAAATGATGCTTTTTCATGTTCGCATAGAAAACAAGCCTCGATTCATAATATTACCAAGTTTATTAAAAAATCTTTTGCGGGGCCTTTGTTAAAAAAAGAAATTAATGCCATTAACCTTGTAATTCAAAATAAAAAAGAACCAGTCACATGTATTATAGGTGGGTCAAAAATTTCAACGAAAATAAATGTAATTTCAAGCTTAATTGAAAAAGTTAATAATTTAGTAATTGTCGGAGCCATGGCTAATAATTTTTTTATTTACAAAAATTTAAAAATCGGAAAATCTTTAGTTGAAGAAAATACTAATGAAATTATTAGAACAATCTATAAAAAAGCTAATAAAAATAAGTGTAAAATTATAATTCCTGAAGATTGTATGGTTGGTTCAAGTTTTACTAGCGATGGAATTAACAAAGATATTAATACTATAGAAGATAATGATATTATTTTAGATATCGGAACTAAAACTATAGAAATTTTAAAAAAAATAATCGACCTGTCAAAAACTGTTTTATGGAATGGACCGGCAGGATATTTTGAGAATGAAAATTTTTTGATTGGGACAATGTCAATAGCTGAAGCTATTTCAAAAAATACAGTTGAAAATTCACTAATTTCAATTTTAGGAGGTGGAGATACCTTGGCTGCGATTAAACAAAGTAAAAACAAACTTTTCTTTACCCACTTATCAACAGCTGGTGGCGCATTTTTAGAGTACCTTGAGGGAAAAGACTTGCCTGGTCTTAGTGTTTTAAAATAAATAAACGTTATGACACTTAATGAAATAGCAAAAAAAATGTGTGCTAAAGGCAAAGGCATCTTGGCCGCTGATGAAAGCACTGGAACAATTGCAAAAAGATTTAAAAGCATAAACGTTGAAAATTTAGAAAAAAATAGATTAATTTTTAGACAAACTTTGTTTAACGCGGGTTCAATGAAAGATTGTATTGGAGGTGTGATCCTGTTTGATGAAACAATTAAACAGAAGACTACCTTAGGTCCAACGATCCCAGAATTAATTTCAAAACATGGAGCTATACCAGGTATTAAAGTTGATAAAGGTGCAAAACCTTTAGCGGGATCAATTGAAGAGACTGTAACAGAGGGTTTAGATGGTCTTAGAGAAAGATTAAAAGAATATTACGATCTTGGTGCTAGATTTACAAAATGGAGAGCTGTTTACAATATTGGAGAAAAATATCCTTCATCCCAATCAATAAAATCCAATGCACATGCATTAGCAAGATACGCTGCTTTAGTTCAAGAAGCTAAAATGGTTCCCATAATTGAACCAGAAGTTTTGATGGATGGATCACATAATATTGAAAAATGCTATCAGGTTACAACTGATGTTCTCAATGAATGTTATAACGAACTTGAAATTCATAAAGTGGATTTAAAAGGAACTGTTTTAAAGCCAAATATGGTTATACCTGGATCACATTGTAAAAATAAATCAAACTCAGAAGAAATAGCAAAAAAAACACTAGATTGTCTCAAGAAAAATGTTCCAAGCAATGTACCTGGTATTGCATTTTTATCTGGAGGTCAGTCAGAAATAGAGTCTAGTAAAAATCTTAACGAAATTAATAAAATTAATGATACAAACTTTTTGATTACTTTCTCTTATGGAAGAGGATTGCAAGCAAGTGCATTAAAAGAATTTGGCAAAAATCAAGAAAATACAGAAAATATCCAAAAAGCTTTCAATCATAGAGCTCGGATGAACGGACTTTCCTCAAAAGGAGAATGGTCTGAAAATCTTGAAAAAGACTCAGCGGCCTAGATCCATTGAAGAAATTAGTCTATTTAATTTCTCCTGGAAAAATAAATAAAAAATTTTACAACAGTTTAAATGCTGTTTTATCCCAAGGTAACGTAAAATTTTTTCAGTTAAGATTAAAAAAAATTAAGGCTAATAGATTTTTAAAAATTGCTAAAAAAATCAAAAAAATTACATCAAGGCATAAGGTAAAATTTATAGTTAATGATAATTTCAATTTAGCAATAAAGGTTAAAGCTGATGGATGTCACATGGGTCAACTTGACGGTTCAATAAAGATAGCAAAAAAAAAACTTAACAATAAGATTTTAGGAGTCACATGTCATAATTCAAAAATTTTAGCTAACAATGCAATAAAAAATAAAGTGAGTTATTTAGCTTTTGGATCATTTTTTAAATCTAAGCTCAAACCAAATGCAAGAAAGGCTAATCTTGATATTCTAAAATGGGCAAAAAAGAATATTAAAAAGCCAATTGTAGCAATTGGTGGGATTAATAATTTTAATTATAAAAAATTAATTAAATCTGGAGCAAAATACATTGCAATATCAAGTTTTATTTGGGATAACCCAAAATTAAAACCTGAATTAGCTATAAGAAAATTTAAATGAAAATTACTGCAATAGAAATAAAACCTGGGATGATAATCGAACATAAAAATGATTATTGGAATGTTTTAAAAACCCAACACGTCAAACCTGGTAAAGGCGGCGCATTTAATCAAGTTGAATTAAAAAGTGTAATCAAGGGAACAAAGTTGAATGAAAGATTCAGATCAAGTGAGACCGTTGAGAAAGTCGAGGTTGACGAAAAAAAATTTAATTTTTTATATATAGATGGTGATAATTGTCACTTCATGGATAACAATACATTTGAACAAGTTGAAATTTCAAAAACAATTACTGGTGAGCATTATAAACTTTTGAAAGAAAACTTAGAGGTCACAATTTCTTTTATGGAAGAAAAACCAATTTCAATAGAACTACCAAATAACATTGAATGCATCATTGAAACAACTGATGCTGCTATAAAAAATCAAACTGCTTCATCCTCATATAAACCAGCGATACTTGATAGTGGAATTAAAATTAATGTTCCTCCATTTATTGAAAGTGGTGAAAAAATAATAATTGATACCCGTACTCTAGAGTATGTGAAAAGAGCAAATTAATGAGGTTAAGCTCTCCACAAATTAATTTAATAACAAGAGCTTGCATGAAAGCTTCTAGATCTTTGATAAGAGATTTTGGTGAGCTTGAAAATTTACAAGTTTCCTCAAAAGGACCAGGGGATTTTGTTTCATCAGCTGATAAAAGAACTGAAAAAATTATAATTGAAGAGTTACAAAAAGCACATCCAGAGTATGGAATTATTACAGAAGAAACTGGAATTATTAATAAATCGAATATTAAAAATAGATGGATAATTGATCCTATAGATGGAACTATGAATTTTTTAAATGGTATACCTCAATTTGCAATTTCTATTGCCTATGAAGAAGATAATGAAATCATATGTGGTGTAATATTTAATCCAATAACAAATGAAATGTTTTGTGCAGAAAAAGGTAATGGGGCATATCTTAATAACTCAAGAATAAGAGTTTCAAATAAAAAAAAATTAAAAGATGCTCTGCTAGTAACAGGTGGACCTAAAGGAGCTAGTAAAATTAAAAATAAAATTTATTCTGAATATATTAATGTATCTAATAATGTTTCTAACGTAAGAAAATTTGGAAGTGCAGCTTTAGATATGGCATATGTTGCTTGTGGTAGATTTGATGGGTACTGGCAAAGAGAATTAAACTACTGGGATATTGCTGCTGGAGTGATAATCCTGAGAGAGGCTGGTGGTTTTATTGATTTTTTTGAAGATGATCTAAGCTACCCATTAAAAAAGAATGTTTTAGCCTCTAATTCCAATATTCACCAAGAATTAAAAGAACTTATAAATAAAAAAGATATTGAGTAAAAACCAATATTCATATAAAACTCCGCTCATGAAAAAAGACATACATCCAAACTATCATAAAATAAAAGTTGTAATGACTGATGGAACTGAATTTGAAACTCGATCTACGTGGGGTAAAGAAAATGATGTTTTAAAATTAGATATAGATCCAAAATCTCATTTTGCATGGACTGGTGGAACACAAAAGATCATGGATAAAGGTAGAGTAAGTAAATACAATAAAAAGTTTAGCAACCTAAGATCAAAAAAATAAATTATGATCGATACTCCATTCATGCCAAAAGCAACTGCTGTATGGCTTGTTGAAAATACTACTTTAACTTTCAAACAAATTGCAGAATTTTGTAACTTGCATGAATTAGAAATTAAAGGGATCGCAGATGGAGATGTTGCGAAAGGTATTAAAGCCTATAATCCAATTTTAGCCGGTCAGCTTTCAAGAGAAGAGATAGAACTGTGTTCGAAAGATCCTAATAAAAAATTGGGTTTATTAAAAAAACTTGAAGAAGTAGAGATTAAAGAGAGAAAGAGACCAAAATATACCCCTTTGTCTAAAAGACAAGACAGGCCAGATGCAATTTTATGGTTGTGCAAAAATGCTGCTGAATTGACAGATGGACAAATTGCAAAACTTGTTGGAAGCACGAAGGGAACTGTTTCTTTAATAAGAAAAAGAAGCTATTGGAATTTTTCAAGTCTTAAACCAAGAGATCCTGTGATTTTGGCTTTATGTACTCAAGAAGTTTTCCAAAAAAGTTTAGAAAAAGCAAAAAGAAGAGTTGAAAGAGAGAAAAAAGCTAAGATTAGAGAGGAAAAAAAAGCTCAAGCTGCTTCACTCTAGACAAACAAAGATTCAAATGATACCAAACGTAAAATTTAACTGGAGGTTTTTATTAAAATAGACGTTAAAGATAACAATATTGAGCAAGCAATCAGAGTTTTAAAGAGAAAACTTCAAAAAGAAGGTTTTTTTAAAGTTATGAAAATGAAAAGCACTTATGAAAAACCATCTGAAAGAAAAAAGAGGGTTCAAACAGAAAATATCAAAAGAATAAAAAAACTCCAAAAACTAAAAAATAGATATTAATATTATTCAAATGAGAGGACAAATAATGCCATCTGGTAAATTAAAATGGTTTAACGCAAAAAAAGGTTATGGTTTCATAACTGATGATGAAACACAGAAAGATATTTTTCTTCACGTTTCAGCGTTAGAAGAGTCAAAACTAAGAGTTTTAAAAGAAGAGCAAACTATTGTTTACGATATAAAAGAAGAAAAAAATAAACTTCAAGCGATTAACATAAAGAAGAAATAATTTACCGCGGGGTGGAGCAGTCTGGTAGCTCGTCAGGCTCATAACCTGAAGGTCGTAGGTTCAAATCCTACCCCCGCAACCAAATGACGAATATAATAAGAAACATAACAATCATAGCTCACGTCGATCATGGGAAAACAACTTTGATTGACAACTTAATGAAGCAAAGTGGCACGTTTAGAGAAAACGAAAACGTAGAAGAAAGAGTAATGGACTCTGGTGAGCTTGAAAAAGAAAGAGGGATAACTATTTTAGCAAAACCTACTTCGATAAACTGGAAAGACTCGAGAATTAATATCATTGATACTCCTGGTCACAGAGACTTTGCTGCAGAAGTTGAAAGAGTTTTACACATGGCTGATGGCGCTTTATTGTTGATAGATTCTGCTGAAGGAGTAATGCCTCAAACAAAATTTGTTCTTTCAAAGGCTTTGAAACAAGGATTAAAACCAATTGTTGTAATTAATAAATTAGATAAACCTGATCAAAGAGCAAACGAAGTATTAGATGAAACTTTTGATTTGTTTGTAAGTCTAGATGCAAATGAAGAACAATTAGATTTTCCAGTTTTGTATGCAAGTGGCAGATCTGGTTGGGCCACACAGGAAATTAATGGGCCAAGAGAAAATTTACAACCACTTTTAAACTTAATTATCAAGCATGTTAAGCCGTCGACTTTTGATAAAACAAAACCTTTTGCGATGCTTTCTACTCTTCTTTATGCTGATAGTTTTTTAGGAAGAAGTTTAGTAGGAAGAATTGCTCAAGGTACAGCAAAAGCGAGTCAACAAATTAAGGCTATAAATCTAAAGGGAAAAAAAGTAGATGAAGGAAGATTAACTAAAATTTTCAGATATGAGGGAACAAAAAAAGTCCCCATCGAACAAGGTGAAGCTGGAGATATAGTTATTATTGCAGGACTGGAAAAAGCAAACGTTGCCGATACGATTTGTGATTTGAGTGTTAATAATCCTATTGATGCAACACCAATTGATCCACCTACTATGTCCATCACAATTACAGTGAATAGCTCTCCTTTAGCAGGTACAGAAGGGAAAAAATTAACGAGTACTCAAATAAGAGACCGCTTAATTTTAGAGGCTGAAAATAATGTTGGAATTAATTTTGAAGAAAATGAAAATAAAGATGCTTTCATTATTAGCGGTAGGGGAGAACTGATGTTAGAAATACTTTTAACACAGATGAGAAGAGAGGGTTTTGAAATGACTGTAAGTCCACCTAAAGTTTTAATTAAAAAAGATGATCAAGGTAATAAGCTAGAGCCAATCGAAGAAATAACAATGGACTTAGATGAAGAATTTTCATCTAAAATTATAGACTCTATGAATAGAAGAAAAGGTAAACTGATTGATCTTAAAGATACAGGAAAAAATAAAAAAAGAATAATTTTTCATGCTCCTACAAGAGGTCTAATGGGATATACGAGTAGATTTTTGACTTTAACAAAAGGAACTGGAGTAATAAATAGAATTTTTCACTCTTACGGACAATATTCTGGTGACATGGAAGGAAGAAGAAATGGCGCTTTAATTTCTATGGAAAATGGTAAAGCGGTAGCTTTTGCAATTTTTAATTTACAAGCTCGTGGTGAAATGTTTGTTACACATAACGATCCTGTTTATGAGGGCATGATTGTTGGGCTTTCTTCAAAAAGTGGCGACCTTGAAATAAATGTTCTAAAAGGCAAGAAATTAACAAACATGCGAACGCAAGGTACTGATGAAAATGTTGTCTTAACTCCTGTAAGAAAAGTGGCTATAGCAGAACAGCTGAGTATGCTTAATACTGATGAAGCATTAGAAATAACTCCTAAATCTTGTAGATTGAGAAAAATCATTTTAGATCCACACGAAAGGAAAAGACAATCTAGAGCCAAAGCATCGTAAAGATAGTGCCTTCAAGTAGTATTGTGGTTTCTTTATTCTAAATTTTTGACGATATCTTCAGTCATTTTCTTAGCATCTGCGAATAACATCAGAGTATTATCTTTATAAAAAAGTTCATTATCTATTCCTGCATAACCAGGCGATAAACTTCTTTTTACAAATAAAACAGATTTACATTTTTCTACATCAAGCACTGGCATACCAAATATTGGGCTTTTGGGATCTGTTTTTGCTACAGGATTTGTTACGTCATTTGCTCCTATTACAAAAGCGACATCAGAATTAGCAAAATCATTATTTATGTCCTCTAGCTCAAAAACTTCATCATAAGGGACATTTGCTTCTGCTAATAGCACGTTCATGTGTCCAGGCATTCTTCCAGCGACTGGATGTATAGCGTATGTAACTTTTATGTCATTTTTTTTTAATTTATCTACCATCTCTCTGAGTGCATGTTGAGCCTGGGCTACTGCCATACCATATCCCGGGACTATGATCACTGAAGAAGCATTTTTCATTAAAAATGCTGCATCTTCTGCATTGCCGCTTTTAACTGGTTTTTGATCCTTTTTTTCTTTTTTATTGTCCGTAGAATTTTCTGCTCCAAAACCACCAAGTATTACACTAATAAAAGATCTGTTCATGGCTTTGCACATTATGTATGAAAGTATAGCTCCAGAAGATCCAACGAGCGCACCTGTTATAATCAAGGCAGTATTTTCTAGTGTAAAACCTATTCCAGCTGCAGCCCAACCTGAATAAGAATTAAGCATTGAAATTACAACGGGCATATCAGCCCCCCCAATGGGTATAATTAATAAAACACCAACGAAAAAGGAAATTAAAATTACTGTCCAAAAAATACTTGTAGACTGAGTTTTGCATAAATAGAAAATTAATACAAAAATGCCTATCCCAAGAATTAAATTTAAAACATGCTGACCGCTAAATGTAATAGGAGCGCCGGACATTATTCCTCTTAACTTTAAAAAAGCTATTATAGAGCCGGAAAAAGTTATTGCTCCCACTGCAGCACCAATAGACATTTCGATTAAACTGGCTAATTTAATATTACCAATAGTTCCTAAACTAAAAGCTGCAGGATTTAAAAAAGCAGCTATTGCTACAAAAACAGCTGCTAAACCAACTAAACTATGAAAACCTGCAACTAATTCTGGCATTGCGGTCATTGGAATTTTAAAAGCAATAAAAGCTCCGATAGCTCCACCTATTAATAAAAACACTAATACATAAACCAAAGATGAGGAAAAGTTACCAATTGAAAGAAAAGTCACAACAATTGCAATTAACATACCAGCAATTCCAAAGTAATTTCCTTGCCTAGATGTATCTGGTGACGATAACCCCCTTAGTGCCAGAATGAATAACACGCCAGAAATTAAATAAAAGATCGCTGCTAAATTTGCCGAAATCATTTCTTTTTATCTTTCTTTTTTTTGTACATCTGAAGCATTCTTTGAGTCACTAAGAACCCACCAAAAATATTTACTGCTGCCAAAATGATGGCCATAAATCCAAAAGTGCTCGAAGTATTAAAAATACTCTCAGAAGTTCCTGCTAAAGCTGCAATTATAGCTCCTACAATTATAACTGATGAAATAGCATTGGTAACTGACATCAGAGGAGTATGCAGAGATGGGGTAACGCTCCATACTACATAATAACCAATAAAAATTGATAAAATAAATATACTTAATCTAAATATAAACGGATCTATTTCCATAATTAAACTTTTTTGATTAATGATTTTTCTATTATTTCGTCTTCTAAGTTAATAAAAAAGTCTTTTTTTTCTCTACTATATAAATTTCGTATAAAACTAAATAAGTTTTTAGCATATAAGTTTGAAGCAGTAAGAGGTAAACTATTCATTAAACTTTTAACACCTATTATCTTCACCCCATTTACTGTATTTATCTTGCCCGGTTCAGAAAATGAAGAGTTTCCACCTTGTTCAGCTGCTAAATCATAAATGATTGAACCAGGTTTCATAAGTTTTACCAAATCCTCTGTTAATATTCTTGGAGCAGATTTTCCAGGAATTAATGCTGTACATATAACTATATCATTTTTTTAAGTGCGTCTTTCATCATCTCAGCTTGTTTTTTTTTATATTCATCTGAAGTTTCTTTTGCGTATCCACCGGTAGTTTCCATATTCTCTGTTTGATCTACAGTCAAAAATTTTCCGCCTAAACTTTCTACTTGCTCCTTTGATGCTGATCTTACATCTGTTGCTGATACTATTGCACCTAATCTTTTTGCTGTAGCAATAGCTTGTAAACCCGCGACACCAGCCCCAATTACTAGAACTTTTGCAGCGGGCACTGTTCCTGCTGCTGTCATCATCATTGGTACAGCTCTTTCAAATTCTGCCACACAATCTACTACTGCCCTATATCCAGCCAAATTAGATTGTGAAGATAATACATCCATTGATTGGGCTCTAGTAATTCTTGGTAATAATTCTAAGGAAAAAGGCTTAATTTTTTTATTAATGATCTTGTCAATTCGGTTTTTATTTCTTGATGGATTTAGCATACCAATTAAAATAGAGTTATCTTTCAAAATTCCAATTTCATCTTCAGATGGACAATTAACTTTTATTATTAAGTTACTTGAGTCTAATACCTCTTTTGAATTGTTTTTTATTTCAACACCGACATTCTTATATTCATCATCATTTATTCCGAGATGGAGTGCGTAGCCTTT
>JBJLEC010000005.1:0-36314 GCA_045566115.1 Candidatus Pelagibacter sp.
CCAATAGTTAATGATCATTACGGAGATGTTCTATGGAAAAATGGAAATAAAATACAAGCAAGATATTATTGGAATTATGTTTTGAATCTAAAAAAAACTGAAAATGATTTAAAGGAAAATATTAAAAAAAAATTAATTAAAGGCCTATAATTTATGGTCTTAAATTCTTACTCTAAAATCAATCTATCTTTAAGTATAAATAGTAAATTAAAAAGTGGCTTACATCAAATTCAATCATATTTTTGCTTAATTAGTTTAAGAGATCAAATCAAGATTAATAAAATTAGTAAAAAAAAAGACCAAATTTTTTTCAAGGGACCTTTTGCTAAAAACTTAAAACGACGAGATAACACAATTGTCAATCTTTTAAGATTCTTAAGAAAAATAAAGTTAATCTCAAATTATTACTCTGTAAAAGTTATTAAAAATATTCCTGTATTTGGTGGGCTAGGAGGCGGAACAAGCAATGCAGCTTTTATATTGAAGTATCTTTTAAAAAAAAAAATTAATAAAAATGTATTATATAAATTAGAAAAGGTAGTAGGATCAGATTTAAAGCTTTTTTTTTATAAGCAAGGATTTTTAGAAAATTTAAAAACTATTAAAAATATAAAAAAAAAACAAAAATTAATTTTTTTGCTATCACGTCCTAACATCAATTGCTCCACAAGAGAAATTTATTCAAAAGTTAAAGAATACTCAAAAAAAAATAAATTTAGTTTTTCTAAAATAAATACAAAAAAAAAATTTATGAACCAGATTTTGAACAATGCAAATGATTTACAATCCATTGTTGAAAAACAATATCCAATAATAAAAAGATTGTTAAATGATATTAATAAAGAGAAGGGTTGCTATCTATCTAGGCTTTCAGGGTCCGGGTCTGTTTGTTATGGTGTATTTAATACTGAAAGCACCGCAAAAAAAGCACTTAATAAAATTAAGCGCAGGTATCCTAGTTTTTGGTTTTCAATAGCAAAAACTGTTTAACTTTACTAATTTATGATATATCAGGTTTCT
Organism: Candidatus Pelagibacter sp.; assembly: GCA_045566115.1. Lineage (GTDB taxonomy): Bacteria > Pseudomonadota > Alphaproteobacteria > Pelagibacterales > Pelagibacteraceae > Pelagilacustribacter. The sequence continues at coordinate 1,021 of JBJLEC010000005.1, forward strand.
TGATATTGGGGCATAGCCAAGCGGTAAGGCAGCGGTTTTTGATACCGCCATCCTAGGTTCGAATCCTAGTGCCCCAGCCAATGACTTATGCTTGATTTAAGTTTCAATTTTATAAGAAGAATTAAAAGAAAATTATTTCCTTTTTATAAAAATAAAGAAATTGGGTTTGTTTTTAAAACATTGCAAGAGGGTTTTACAAATGAAAATGTTACTGCAAGATTTGTTGGGGGGTGTGTTAGAAAATACCTAACAAATGATACAATTGATGACATAGATATAGCTACAACTTTAAATACAGACGAAATTAAAGAAAGATTTAAAAATACTAATTTTAAAGTTGTTGATACTGGAGTTAAACATGGAACGGTTACTTTAGTATCAGATAAATTTAAACTTGAAATAACAACTTTAAGAAAAGATGTAGAAACTGATGGCAGGCATGCGCAAGTAGAATATATAAATGATTGGCGGCTAGATTCCGAAAGAAGAGATTTTACTATTAATGCAATTTACTTAGATATAAATGGAAAAATTTTTGATCCACAAAGTGGTGTAATAGATCTTCAAAATAATAATGTGAAGTTTATCGGCGATCCTCAAAAAAGAATTGAGGAGGATTATCTTCGAATAATAAGATTTATACGCTTCAAAATAATGTATGATAGCAAAATAGAAGCATCAACTCTTCAAGCAATTAAACTTAATTTAAATGGCATCAAAAAAATTTCAAAAGAAAGAATTTTGGAAGAACTATTTAAAATTTTGGACTTAAAAAAATTTATTAATTTGAATGAAAATGACCATCTAAAAGAAATATTTTCTCTTATTTTTCCAGAATTTAATAATTATGAACGATTAGATCGTTTAAAAAAAATTTATAACAATTTATATATTGAAAAAAATATTTTGTTAGCAGTTTTACTAATTGATGAAAGAGATAGCCATGAGTATTTTGCACATAAATATAATATAGCAAAGAACATTAAAGAAAATTTAAATTTATTAGCTAGAGGCTTATGGATATCAAGAGAAAATAAAGAATTTTTTGGCAAAGATTTAGAAAAAAATATTTATTTAAAAAATAAAAATTATTTAATAAACTTAAATATAATTAATTTCGCAAGTAATGCTAAATATAAGTTAAAAGATTTCTCTGAAATCATGAGAAGGATTCTTCAATCTAAATTACATGCTTTTCCAATTGATGGAAAATATTTAATAGAAAACGGCATGAAAGAGGGCTCTGCATTAGGTAAAGTTTTGAAGATGATCGAAGAAGAGTGGATTAATAATAGTTTTAAGATTTCTAAAGATCGCGTTAAGGAAATTATTAAATTAAATTCTAATTAAATATATTCAACATTAAGTATTTCAAAATTTCTCTCTCCAGAGGGAGTGTCAACAGTAACCATTTCACCCTTGTCCTTCCCTATAAAAGCTTTTCCAATAGGACTTCTGAAAAATATAAGATTTTTTTTGATATCAGCTTCATCTTGTCCAACTAATCGATATGTAATTTTTTTATCTGTCTCTAAATCTTGTACTTTAACTGTAGAACCAAAGACTACTTTTCCATTATTTTCTATTTTTGTGACGTCAATTACATTTGCGCGTGCAATTAAATCATTAATTGCAATTACTCTACTTTCTATTAACGCTTGCTGTTCTTTAGCTGCATGGTACTCAGCATTTTCCTTTAAATCACCATGTGACCTAGCTTCAGCAATAGCTTCAACAATTTTGGGTCGCTGAATATTTTTTAAATCATCCAACTCAAATTTTAAATCCTTAAGTCCATTTACTGTTATTGGCTCTTTATCCATTTTTATTTCCATTTAGCTTCTGGAGGAAGTGACATTAAAATTGAGTCAATGTTTCCTCCTGAATTTAATCCAAATTTTGTACCTCTGTCATGTAAAAGATTAAACTCAACATATCTTCCACGTTTAAACAATTGTTTTTCTTTATCTTTTTTTGACCATCTTAATTTTTTTTTTCTATTAATTACTTTATTTGAAATATTAATAAATGTTAAACCAAGTTCTCTTATGAATTTAAAATTTTTAATCCAATCTTTAGTTTCATAATCAAAAAATATTCCACCAATTCCCCTAGGCTCTTTTCTATGTGGTAGATAAAAATATTCATCGCACCAATTTTTGTATTTTTTATAATTTTTTTTATTTTGTAAACATATTTTCTTTAATTCGCCATGAATTATTTTTTTTTCTTTATTGTCGATATGACTAGGCGTTACATCCATCCCCCCTCCAAACCACTCTTTTGAAGTAACAATAAATCTAGTATTAAAATGTATTGCAGGAATTTTAGGGTTTTTCATATGGGCTACAACTGAAATACCGGAAGCCCAATACAGTCCTTTTTTTTCCGCTCCAAAAATTTTAGATCTAAATTTTTTTGGAAAGACTCCAGAAACTGTTGATTTATTTACACCAACTTTATCAAAAATTTTTCCACCTGTTAAAAGATAAGAAGTTCCTCCGCCTTCTTTTATTTTATTTTTTTTCCAGTCTCTTCTAGTAAATTTTAATTTATTATTTTCTAAAAATTCAAATTCTTTACAGATTAGGCTTTGCAGGTGTGAAAACCAACTATCAGTCATTTTTTTTCTAAAATTCGAATTAAGCATCATTATAATAATTTATTTTGTCGCAACGCTTCAGCTGAAATTATAGCCACACTCATGGCAACATTAAGAGATCTAGTTTTTTTATTTATTGGAATTTTTACTCTATTTTTTATTGTTTTATGTAAATTTTCAGGCACTCCAGCGCTCTCTCTACCAAATAGTAAGATATCATCTTTTTTAAATTTGAATTTATGATAATTTTTAGTTGCTTTTGTTGTCATTAGAATAAACCTCTTTTTTTTATTTTTTAAAAAAAATTCATTATAATCTTGGTATCTAAAAATTTTACTTAAATCCAAATAGTCCATGACCACCCTTTTAAATCTAGAGTCATTAAGGTCAAATCCACATGGCTCAATAATATGCACTTTTAAATTCAAACAAGCACTTAATCTAATTATTGCTGCTGTATTTTGAGGTATATCGGGTTTATATAGAGCTATGTGCATTATTTTTGCCTATTTATGTGTCATTCTGACCCTAGAAAATTAAATAATATAGTTTTATTTAATAATTGCATTATAAACACATTCATTAATGAGCAAAGAAGAAAACAAAGTTAATCGAAGAGATTTTTTATTTACTGCTAGTTACACAGTCGGAGCTGTAGGTCTTGGAGCAGTAGTTTGGCCTTTAGTACATCAAATGAATCCAGATAAAGCTCAACAAGCTTTAGCAACGACCGAAGTTGATATAAGCCAAGTTGAACCTGGTAACTCAATAACAGTTTTATGGAGGGGTAAACCAGTATTTTTAAAAAGAAGAACACAAGAAGAAATTTCAGAAGCAAGAGCGGTAAATTTATCGGATTTACCAGATCCACAAAAGGATGAAGAAAGAGTTAAAGATGGTAAAGATGAATGGTTGGTAATGCTTGGAGTATGTACGCACTTGGGCTGCGTTCCACTAAAAGATAAAGGAGATTATAATGGTTGGTTTTGTCCTTGTCACGGATCACATTACGACGTGTCAGGAAGAATTAGAAAAGGTCCTGCGCCAAAAAATATGGAGATACCAAAGTTTGAATTTGTAGACAGCAATACTATTAAGATAGGATAATAATTATGAGTGAACACGAATATACACCAAAGTCAAAGGTAGGAAAATGGTTTAATGATCGTTTACCTCTTTTAACATTAGGGGCTCATTTAACTGATTACCCTACACCAAAAAATTTAAATTATTGGTGGACATTTGGCGGAATACTTACTTTTTGTTTGTTAACTCAAATAATAACAGGAATTGTTTTAGCAATGCATTATGTAGCACATGCAGACCTGGCGTTTGCAAGCGTTGAGCACATTATGCGAGATGTAAATTATGGTTGGTTAATTCGTTACATCCATAGCAATGGAGCTTCAATGTTTTTTCTTGCTGTTTATATTCATATATTTAGATCTTTGTTCTACGGATCTTATAAATCTCCAAGAGAAGTGATTTGGATTATCGGATTAATGATTTATCTTTTAATGATGGCAGCAGCTTTTATGGGATATGTATTACCTTGGGGTCAAATGAGTTTCTGGGGTGCTACGGTTATAACAAATTTATTTAGCGCTATCCCATTAGTTGGGGACAGTATTACAACTTGGTTATGGGGGGCATATTCAGTTGACAATCCTACTCTTAATAGGTTTTTTAGCTTACATTACCTAATACCTTTTTTAATTTTAGGATTAGTTGTTTTACATATCTGGGCCCTTCATGTTCCAGGTAATAATAATCCTGTTGGCATTGACATAAAAAAACCATCAAAGGACACTGTTCCTTTTCATCCGTACATTACAATTAAGGATGCTTTTGCATTATTAATGTTTATGATTATTTTTGCGGGTTTTGTTTTCTTTTCACCAAATGTTTTAGGACACTCAGATAATTATATTCCTGCAAATCCATTAGTTACACCAGCACACATCGTACCGGAATGGTACCTATTACCTTTTTATGCAATTCTTAGATCAGTGCCCGACAAATTAGGTGGAGTAATTTTAATGTTTGGAGCAATTTTTATATTATTTGTTTTACCTTGGTTGGATACTTCAAAAGTTAGGTCAGCGGTATTTAGACCTATCTACCGACAATTTTATTGGATATTCATACTAGACGTTTTAATGCTTGGTTATATGGGAGCAATGCCAGCCGAAGGAATTTATTTAGTATTAGCTAGAGTAGGGACTATTTATTATTTCCTACATTTTATTGTTGTATTGCCAGTCGTGGGCTTACTTGAAAAAACAGATCCAATTCCAATGAGTATCTCAGAACCAGTATTAACTGGTGGCGCAGATCCATCTCTTGCCAGAAAAGATAATGATAAGATTTAAATTTAAATTTATAATACTATCTTTTTTCATGCTATTAACATCGATAACCTCTTCATTTGGCGCGGGTTCAAGTGATGAGCTTTTAAAAGTGGATTGGAGTTTTAAAGGTTTAACAGGTAAATTTGATAGAGCTTCGCTACAAAGAGGGTTTCAAGTTTATAAAGAAGTATGTTCATCTTGTCATTCTATGCAGTATTTAAGTTATAGAAATCTTGGGGAGCCAGGTGGACCTGAATTCTCCGAACAAGAAGTAAAAGCGATTGCAGCCAGCATTGAAATAGAAGATGGTCCAGATAGCCAAGGTGAAATGTTCACAAGAGCAGGAAGACCAGCAGACAAATTTAAAAGTCCATACCCAAATGTGAATGCATCTATAGCTGCTAATGGTGGCGCATATCCACCTGATATGTCAGTGCTTGTTAAAGCAAGACCAGGAGGGTCAAATTATATTTATTCTGTATTAATGGGATACGAAGATCCACCATCAGGAATGAATTTAGATGATGGCGTCTATTACAATAAATATATGATAGGAAATAAAATTAAAATGTCATCACCCTTAAGCGACGATATAGTTGAATATACAGATGGAACACAAGCATCTGTAGATCAGATGGCTAAAGATGTGACAACATTTTTAACTTGGGCCGCTGAACCAGAATTAGAAGAAAGACACCGGACTGGGGTTAAAGTAATAATTTACTTAGTTCTTCTTACAACTTTAGTTTACCTAAGTATGAAAAAGATATGGTCAAGGGTTGACACGGAAGTATAAGACATCCCCATCTTTAACAATATAATCTTTTCCTTCAATTCTTAATTTTCCATTCTCTTTGCATTTTTCAACCGAACCAAATTTAATAAAATCTTCACATGTTACAGTTTCAGCTCTAATAAAATTTTTTTCAAAATCTGTATGAATGACACTTGCAGCTTTTGGTGCCAAAGTATTTTTTTTCACTGTCCAAGCTCTACTTTCTTCAGGTCCTGACGTAAAAAATGTATCTAGATTTAAAAGTTCATAACCTTCTTTTATTAATTGATTGAGACCAGTTTTACTCAATCCTATTTCTTTCATAAAAGTTTCTCTCTCATTATTATCTAAACCCATAATTTGATCTTCAATATCTGCACAAATTGTAATCACTTTTTCGTTGGGATGCGCTTCTTTTACGCTTTTTGTAAAAACGTTTCCTTCTGCTAAGCTCTCTTCATCAACATTACAAACAATTATTTTAGGTTTGATACTTAATAATCCTAAGCTAGATAGGAATTTAATTTCTGCTTGATCATTAGAAGTGACCTCATTTCCTTCATTCAATTGACTCAGTTTTTCTTCAAGAATTTTAATCTCTTTCTCATCAAGCAATTTTTTCTTACCTTTATCAAGTTTTTTTTGAATTATATCTATATCTGAAAGTATAATTTCAGTTTTAATAGTCTCAAGATCTTCAACTGGGTTAATCTTTGAATTTACGTGTGTTATCTGATCTGATTCAAAGCATCTAACCAGATGAATAATTGCGTCGACTTCTCTTATGTGGGATAAAAATTTATTTCCAAGGCCTTCACCTTTAGATGCTCCTTTTACTAAACCAGCAATATCAACAAATGTTATATTTGTATAAATTCTTTTTTTTGAATTAGATAATTTTGATAGTTGATCTAACCTATCATCAACTACATCAACAATGCCTATATTAGGATCGATAGTACAAAAAGGAAAATTGGCTGCTTCTGCATTTTTAGAAGCCGTTAAAGCATTGAATAAAGTAGATTTTCCAACATTAGGAAGTCCTACAATACCACATTTAAATCCCATTTAGGTCTTGATTAACTTTACTTGAAAATAAATCTATTTTTTTGCCAATAAGTGTAGGCAATTGCTTTACTATATTTTCTGAAATTTCATTTATTTTTTCTTCCTCATCTTCTTTAAAATCTTCAAGAACGTGATTGTTAACTTTCTTTTTTTGTTTAGGGTGACCAATTCCAATCCTCACTCTGGAGTAATCTTTACCAATAAATTTATCTATAGACTCAATTCCGTTATGACCAGCACTGCTTCCACCAAATTTTGCTTTAATTTTTCCAAAGTCTATATCTAAATCATCATGAAAAACAAAAACATCCTTAGCGTCTATCTTAAAATAGTCTATTAACTCTTTTATTGCTGTTCCAGAATTATTCATAAATGTTAACGGTTTTATAGCGTAAATTTTTTTTTCATCTATATTGCCAGTGGTAAGCAAACCTTTAAATTTAGGTTTTTGTTTTGAAAGTTTAAAATGAGCATTTATAGCATCAATTATTTTAAAACCGATATTGTGTCTGGTATTAGTGTAGTTGGATCCAGGATTTCCTAATCCGACAAGTAAAAGCATATTAATTATTTTTTTTCAGCGGGTTTTTTATCTTCAGATTTTTTTTCACCACCATCTTTGGCTTTATCATCTTTTTTAGCTGTTTCACCATCTTTTGCAGCTGCTTCTGCTCCCTCAACTGGTGCAGCTCCTTCTTCTCCTTCTGCTACAGTTTCTTCAGCAGGTTTTTCTGGTTCTTTCATTACAGTAGGCGCCGCAACTGTAGCGATAACAAAGTCACGATCAATTGTTGGAAAAATATTATCTGAAAGTTTCACTGATGAGATTTTTATGCTTGTTCCGATTTCAGTGCCAGCTAGATCTACTGTTATATCGTCTGGAATGCTCTCACCAGGGCATTTTAATTCTACTTTTCTTCGTACTATGTTTAGCACACCACCTCTTTTTAAGCCGGGTGAGTCAGGGTGGTTAATAAACTTTACCGGTATCTCTAAGATAATTTTTTTTCCAGACACAATTCTCATAAAATCAATGTGAACTGGTTCTTCTGACACAACGTGAAATGAAACATCTCTAGGTATTACTCTTTCTTTTTTACCATCTATATCCAATTCTAAAACTTTTGATAAAAATGTATCAGAGTTAATAATATTTTTTAAATCTTTTTTCTGCACTGAAATATTTTGATTAGGATTTGTACCACCATACAATATTGCTGGCACAAGTCCTTCTGCTCTTAATTTGTTATTAGAGCCTGAAGAAGTTCTCTCTCTTTTAATTGCCTTTAAGTTACTCATAATTTAATTGGAAAAGGTATATAACCTAAGATCTTCATCAAAACAAGTATTAATTGAATAAATCCGATACAGAGTTTGAATTAGCTATTCTTTTAATGGCTTCAGACATCAAAGACGTAATAGACAAGACCTCAATTTTATTGTTATTTTTAATCTTATTAGAGTTATCAATCGAGTCAGTAATAATAAGTTTCTTAATTTTAGAATTCTTTATTTTTTTTGCTGCATCACCACTTAAAACTGCATGGGTAATAAACACGTACACTTCTTTTGCTCCTTTTTTCTTTAAAGCATCAACAGCATTTATAATAGTTCCTCCACTATCAATGATGTCATCTACAATAATGCAGGTTTTATTTTTTACATCTCCAATAATATTCATGACTTGAGATTTTCCTGGCGCAGGTCTTCTCTTATCAATAATTGCTAGATCAGCTTTTATTCTTGTTGCTAGCGCTCTTGTTCTAGCGACGCCTCCCATATCAGGAGAAACACAGATTAGTTTTTTTGAAGTGATTTTTTTTTTTATAAATTTTGAAAATAATGGTGTGGTAAATAAATTGTCTACGGGCATGTCAAAAAATCCTTGAATTTGACCAGCGTGCAAATCTACAGTTACAATTCTATTTGCTCCAGCATTTGTCAAAAGATTAGCAACAACTTTTGCAGAAATAGAAGTTCTTGGAGCAACTTTTCTATCTTGTCTTGCATAACCAAAGTAAGGAATTACAGCTGTAATGGTTTTTGCTGAAGATCTTCTTAAAGCATCAATCACCAATAGGAGTTCCATTAAATTGTCGTTAGCAGGATTTGATGTTGATTGAACTACAAATACACTGTTACCTCTAATATTTTCGTTAATCTCGATATAAATTTCACCATCAGCAAATCTTCTAATGTTTGTATTGATAAGCTTAAGTTTTAAATTTTTAGCAATATTCTTACTTAATTTAAGATTGCTTGTTCCAGATAAGATTTTCATGAAATACTATTACTTATACAATTATTTTTATAATTTTTCAAATTAATAAATTTACAGTAAACGAATAACGGATATGCATCTCCCATAATCACTTTGTTTAAGTTTAAACGATCTTCTAAAGCTAAAAAAATTCTTCTTTTCTCTGAAAGTATCATGTTGCACATGATCTACTCTTACCTTTAGTTCTATAAGTTTGTCAGCAACGAACGTTCTTAAGTCAAACAACATTTTAAATTTATTTTTCTTAGAAAAATATTTTTTATTTTTTTGTGAATTTGATAAAAATTTTTTATAAAATTTAACATCAACTTCATAACTACTTTTACCTATACAAGGTCCAATACTAGCAAAAATATCATTATCACCACTTAATTTTTTTATTTTTTTTACTGTATTTTTTATTATCCCTAACAGTGCGCCTTTCCATCCCGCATGAATACAACCCACTATTTCACTTTTTTTATCATAAAGAAGAATAGGAACACAGTCTGCTGTTACCACACCTAAAGCAAATTCTTGGGTTCTTGTAATTATGGCATCTGAATTTATCTTTTTTTTAAAATTATTTTTTTTTATTTCAACTACTTTATTACCATGAGTTTGATTCATTAGTATTAGTTTATTCTTTTTAACAAACATTCTTTTTGAAACATAATTGAGATTGCGTAAAATATTTTCTTTTTTATCTTTTGAACCTCGTCCGCAATTTAAACCTTTATAGAGACCTTTTGAAAAACCTCCATGTCTAGAAAAAAAGCAGTGTTTTATATTTTTAAAATTTTTTAGTTTTTTTGAGTAAAACATTATTTAAATCCAAAAAATTTATTTGATGGAGCGTTGTACGCTAAAGAAACTTTAAATAATTTACCCATTAATTTTGGGCTTAATAACCTTTTTAATCTTAAATACATATTTGTTTGTTCACTAAATTTCATTTTTTTACTAATTATTTCGGCTCTTTGCATAATTCCCATATTTTTTAAAAAATTTTGTTGAGTAATTATTTTTTCTACTTTTAAATTATTTTTTAAAAAAAATTCATTCAAAAGCTGGAAATTTACATGAGAGGTAATATCCGCTTTGCCTAAATTGTCTAATAAACTATTTTTTTTATGCTTCATCACAGACTGAAGAGTGCTTACATTGTTGGGTTTTAAATATCCATAATCAATTATCAGAAGACATCCTTTTACTTGTAAAATTTTTTTCACTATTTTTTTAAGTTCTTCAAATCCAAATTTAGGAAATTCTATAAATTTTAATTTTTTTAATGATTTATAAGAATTAATATCAGCAACATCTTTTTTTGTAGCTTTTTTAAAAATTTTTTTTATATTATCATTTTTATCAAGAGTAAAATACCTTTCCAATATACCATCTTTAGTATTTTTAAACTGCTTAATTGGTATTGCATCAAAAAATTCATTTCCAAAAAATATCACGGGAGCATCACTTAAACTTTCAAAATCTTTTATCCATTTTATTTGAGTAGAAAGAACATTTTTTTTTTGCAAATCTTTTAAAAATTCACTTTCTTCATACAAATAAATTTTTTTTGCAGAATTGAAGTCAGGAAATTTTTTAAATACACTTATTAAAACTTTTATTAAACAGCCATCACCTGGACCAAGTTCCACTATATTTATTTTTTTTGGTCTCCCTAAAGCTTGCCACGTTGAAATCATCCATACCGCGATTATCTCTGAAAATAAATTAGATATTTTGGGAGAAGTTATAAAGTCTCCACTTTTTCCAAAAGGTTGTTTAGTTGAATAATATCCAATTTTTTTGTCATAAAGAACATTTTGAATAAATTTATCAACCGGTAGAAATTTTTTTTTTTTAAAAAATTTTGTATTACTTTTCATTTTTTTTAATAAAGACAATAAGAATCGCCCCACACATGATCATTAGAGAGCTTAAGATTGCTCCCATGCTAAATTGATCAAATAAGTAACCAACTTGTGAATCAGGTTCTCTATAAAATTCAGAGATAATTCTAAAAACACCATAATTAATTAGAAATAAGCAAGCGCATGTTCCAGTTTTATAATTTTTTTTCAAAATATAAATATTTAAAATTAAAAATAAAATTAGTCCTTCAAGAAACGCTTCATATAGTTGTGAGGGATGTCTTGGTAAAAGATCTATAGTAGGAAATATAACTGCCCAAGGAACTTCAGTTACTTTTCCAACTAACTCAGCATTAATAAAATTTGCCACACGACCAAAAAATATACCGATTGGAGCTACACAAGATATTGCATCCAATAAAAAAAAAGATGATATTTTTCTATTGATTGCAAATAAATTTGTTCCAAATATTATTCCTATTAAAGCACCATGAAAAGACATTCCACCTTCCCAAATTTTAAACACGTCTAGGGGATTAGATATATAAAAATCAAAATTATAAAAAATTATATATCCTATTCTACCACCAATTATTATTGATATTATTAAATAAGTAATTAAATCATCAAATTCTTCCAAATCAAATTTTTTGCCTATATTATTGAATCTTTTGATAATTATTTTTTTACCCAACCACCAACCTATAAGAATTCCTGCTACATATGACAGAGAATACCATCTAATAGCAACAAATCCAAAATCAAATAAAACAGGGTCTAAATTATGCGTAAACATATTTTTTTATATCATATTTGAATTTAACATTCCTTTCAAATAAGATGCGTTATGAGTAATTCAGAAAAAATATTAAAAACTATATCCAGTCTGATTGAAAATGGAATTTTAACATCTAAAGATTTAAAAAAAGAGATATCAACTGATTTAAAATTTAAAAAAGATAAAATAATAAATAAACTTGAACTTGTTTCTAGACAGGAATTTGAAGTTTTGAAAAAAATTGTTCAAAAGCAAAATATTGATATAAAAAAGATTTTAAAAAATAAAAAAACTAGAAAGGTAAAGTAACCCTTACTTGTAACCCACCATCCTTACTTTTACCTAACTGAATTGCACCTCCATGTGAATTAATAATATCTTCTACTATAGCAAGACCTAAGCCAACACCAGATTGATTTAGGCTTCTACTTTTATCTAGTCTAAAAAAAGGTTTAAAAACATTTTTATACTGATCCTCTGGTATTCCAGGGCCATCATCTTCAATAGTAATTAAGGCTCTATTATTTCCTTTTTGAATATTTACAATAACATTATTGCCATAAGCAAGTCCGTTCTGAATAATGTTTACAAAAGATCTCCTCAAAGCTGATGGCCTAACTTCTAATTCAATCTTCTCTTTGCCGTAAATTGTTAATTTTTCAGAGGCAAATTGATTTTTAATAGAATTGAATAGTAATGTTAAATCAATTTTGGACGTATTTTCTTGAGCTTGATTTTTAGCGAATTGTAAATAATCGTTAAGCATTTTTTCCATTTCATCGATATCTTTAGACATTTCTTTGGATAGATCTTTCTGGTTTAACATTGCAAGTTGTAGCTTTAATCGAGTCAAAGGAGTTCTTAAATCATGACTAATACCTGATAACATTTCTGCCCTCTGATTAAGATGACGATTAATTCTTTTTGCCATACGATCGAACTCGAATGATGCTTTTCTAATTTCCAAAGATCCTGATGATCTAAAATTATTTACATAATCTCCTTTACCAAATCTCTCAGCAGCTTTAGCCAATCTTACTAATGGTTTCGTTTGATTTTTTAAAAATATTAAGGCTATAACTATTAAAAGAATTGAAGGAAGAGTGGTCCATAAAACAAATAGTCTCACAGATGAAGCGGAAACCATTTCTTTTGGAACCAAAAACTCTATTACATCTTTGTTAGACTTAATTTTAATTTCAACTGCATTCTTAAATTTCGATGTATTAAACCAATAATTATTATTACCAAAAGTGGATTTTAGCTCTCTCCTCAAGGATCTATCCATCGGACTAAATTTTCTTTCTCCGCTTTCACTTGGAAAAATTTCTTGACTTATTCCAATTTCAAAATTGAAGTTATTTTTATAACTATCGGTAAAAAAATCTAAATTTTTTTTATCATTTGTATAAACCTCTTGAATTGTTTTCAGTTGTGTGACTAATGATTTGGTAATATTCTTATTTACTTTAATCCAAATGCTATCATAGAAAACTACAGCAATAATTAGTTGAAGAATTATGGTTGGTGCCGCAACAATAATAAGCGCTCTATAAAACAGTCTTTTTGGTAGCAGATATTTTAAAATTTTATTCAGTCCAAAGAACATAACCTGACCCCCTTATAGTTTGTAAATATTTTGGATTTTTGGGATTTATTTCTATTTTTTGTCTAAGCCTTGTTATCATCACATCAATTGATCGTTCTTGATTGATTCCTGAAATTTTACTGATTTCTTCTCTAGAAAATGTTTTTCCTGGATTCGATAACATCTGTATAAGAACTTTTTTTTCTGAATTGTTAATTTTTGTTGTTTGATCGTTTAAACTAATTGACATTTTGTTTAGATCTATTTTTGAATTACCAACGCAATGCTCTAAGCTTAAATTTATTTTGGTACTTTTATTAATTATATTTTTAACCCTTAACAGCAACTCTTTAGGTTCAAACGGCTTTCCAAGATAATCATCAGCCCCGAGCTCTAAACCTTTAATTCTATTCTCAACTTCTCCTTTTGCTGTAAGTAGAATAATTGGTATTTTCATTTTCTTTTTTACATCTTTAGTAAGATCATATCCATTTTGACCAGGCATCATTACATCTAAAATTATTAAATCGAATTTGAAATATTCTAACTTATTTTTTGCTTCTTCTGCATTGTCAGCTGTCGATACAATATAATTATTGTCTTCAAGATAATCCTTTAATAGACTTCTTATTCTATCATCGTCATCAACAACTAAGATGTGATTAATACTATCTACCATTGACTATCTTTTTTAAAACATCTTTAAATTTTATTACTGAGTCAGAACTTGAATTCTTCAAAGCATTAAATATTCTTTTTTTTTGAGTATTATATACTGTTTCAAAAAAGACTTTGCCTTCTTTATCTAGAAATAAATTTTTCTTTCGAGTGTCATTATGATCTTTAATTTGTTTTACCATTTTTGACTTAATAAGATCTCTTAAAACTCTATTAAGGCTTTGTTTTGTTACTTTTAACTTAAAAATTAATTCTCCCAAGTTAATGCCTGGGTTTCCCTCTATTAAATTCAAAGCCCTTAAATGCGCCGGACCAAAAAATTTTTTTGATAAAACCTCTTTTGGATCTGAAAATGTTTCTCTATAGGCGTAAAAAAGTAGTTGTATAAACTCCTTAATTTGTTCATCTTTGAGATAGAGTAAATCTTTCATAATGGTAAGTTATATTGACTTATCCTTATAAGGAATATACTTTTTTATATAAAAAAAATCTATATATATACTGAAAATGGAAAGCGTACCTTACGACAAACGATCAGGCAAAATTTGGTTTAACGGTAAAACCGTCGATTGGGCCGACGCCAATATGCATATTCTTAATCATGGATTGCATTATGCAAGCTGTGTGTTTGAAGGAGAGAGGGTCTATGAAGGGAAAATTTTTAAACTTGAAGAGCATACTGAAAGATTGTTTTATTCAGCAGAAAGAATGGGTATCACTGTGCCGTATACACAAACAGAGATAAATAATGCTTGTAGGAAAATTGTGAATATTCAAAAAGTACAAAATGGATATGTTAGACCTTTAATTTGGAGAGGTAGTGAGATGATGGCAATATCTGCACAAAAAAATAAAATACATGTTGCTTTAGCAACGTGGGAATGGGGATCTTATTTTGATCCCAAGTTAAAATTAAAAGGAATTAAATTAAATATATCAAAATGGAGAAGACCAGCTCCAAACACTATTCCATGGGATACAAAAGCATCAGGCTTATATATGATTTGCACTTTATCTAAACACGAAGCTGAAGCTCAAGGATTTACGGACTCTTTAATGTTAGATTATGAAGGTAATATAGCTGAAGCAACAGGTGCTAATGTATTCTTTAAAAATAAGTCAGGAGAGCTGCATACTCCTATACCAGATTCATTCTTAGATGGTATCACTAGAAGAGAAGTAATTAAAATTGCAAAAGCTAAAGGGATTAATGTCCTGGAAAGAAAAATCAAACCTGAAGAAATGAAAGATTTTACTGGTTGTTTTTTGACAGGAACTGCAGCCGAAGTGACGCCAGTTTCTCAAATATCCAATTATAATTTTACGGTTTGCAATGTAATAACTGATTTAAATGAGTCCTATCAAAAATTAGTACGAAAAAAACCTGCAACTTAATTTTTTGTTGCCACAATTAAAACAGACCAGGCTAGATTTTTAAAAATATTTAATTTAAATAAGATTTGATCAAGTTTTTTTAAAAAATTAAACAAGAATGAATTTTTAGGCGATTTATAGAATGGAAAAAAAATAAGTGTTAAAAATCCATAATATTTAATATTTGTTTTAAAAAACTTTTCTTTAATTAAATTTAAATCATTTTTTAACAAAGGATGTTCATCATCCGACCTAGATTTAGGAGTTAAATTTCTATAAAGATTTATCAGAGGATTGGTTCCTAAAGGCTCAATAAACAAAAAACTTCCACCAGGCTTAAGAACTCTATATATTTCCTCTAAACACGCAGACATTTTCAAGTGATGTAAAATCCCAGTTCCATAAACAATATCGAATTTATTATTTTGAAAATCTGTTTTCTCACAATTACCAACTAATAATTCCAATTCAATTTCACTGTCTTTATTTTCTTCTTTTGCTTTTTGAATAGACACCTCTGAAATATCAATTCCAGTAATTTTTTTTGGTTTAAACTTTATGACTTCTTTTATCGATGAACCAATTCCACAACCAAAATCCAAAATTTGAGCATTAATAGAATTAATTTTTAAATAGTTAAAAAAATCTTCACTTGCATTATATATTGCTTTATAAAAAATATTTTCAAATCTTCCCGTTTGTTTTGATTGCAATTCGTTATGAAAGTTTTTTTCTCTTATGTTTTCTTCTGATAATTTCATTCTAATTATTTAGAGTCCTCATTAATAGCATGGTCTATTCCTTTTCTTAAGTAGTCATATCCCGTGTAAAGAGTTAAAAAAGCTGAAAGCCATAGAAGAATGATTCCAATAGTTTGCGCATTGTAGTCTTGGAAATTTATTACCTTGTTCCCACTTTCGCCTGTTAAAAGAATTGCAATTGAAATCATTTGTATAAATGTTTTAAGTTTAGATAAACTTGTGACTTGCATAGTTATGCTTCCTTTGGCAAGAAATTCTCTTAGTCCTGATATTAATATTTCTCTGGTTAAGATTATTATAGCAGCGATGACTTCATAGTTTTTAATCGTACCATTCATCACTAAAAGAATAAGCGCAGCTGCTACAAGTATTTTGTCAGCTATCGGATCAAGAAGTTCTCCTAATTTTGACTCTTCCTTAAACAATCTTGCGAGTAACCCATCAAGGTAATCAGTAAAACTAGCAATGACAAATAAAAAAAAAGGTATTAAGTCTCCAAAAAAACCAGGAATAAAAAAAGTTAAAACAAAAATTGGTACAATTATAATACGTCCAATAGTTAAAATATTTGGTATTTTAAGTTTCATAATCTATTCGTGAAAATAATTATATATTTTATTTGCAACATTGTCTTCTATTCCCTTTATAGACTTTAAATCATCAAGACTTGCCGACTCTACTGCGCGCGCTGAACCAAAATGATTTAATAAAGCTCTTTTTCTTTGTTTTCCTATTCCTTGTATTTGATCTAAAAGTGATTTACTTAAATTCTTTTTTCTTTTTGCTCTGTGTGTGCTAATCGCAAATCTATGAGCTTCGTCTCTTAATCTTTGAATAAAAAATAACAGCGGATCATTTTTGCTTAAAATATGTTCTTTATTCTCGTGGTAAATTTTTTCTTCTCCAGCATTTCTTTTTTTCCCTTTTGCTACAGCTAATATTGGTAAATCATGTAAGCCTAGTTCATTAAGAACCTCTCTACTTACTGAATATTGACCTTTTCCACCGTCTACTAAAATTAAGTCAGGAAGTGACAATGATCCTGATTTTTCTTTTACAGCTTTTGAAAACCTTCTAAAAAGAACCTCTTTCATCATTCCGTAATCATCATTTGTTATTTTTTCATCTTTTATATTAAACTTTCTGTATCTTTTTTTTATAAAACCTTCATTCCCAAAACAAATTAACGCCCCAATAGAGTCAGCCCCCTGAATATGACTATTGTCATAAACTTCGATGAGATCAATATTATTATTTAAATTAAATTTTATAGATAGTTTGTCAATTAAGTTATTATTAGTATCAGATTGAATTAGTTTTTGAGTTAAGGATTGTTTGGCATTTTTTTCAGCAAGTTTGGATACAATAATTTCATTTTTTGATTTAGCAAGTTTGATTAATACCTGTTTGCCTTCTTTTACCGAAAATGTTTTTTCTAATAGTTTTTTATCGCTTGTTTCAAAGTTTGTTATTATTAAGCATGGTATAGTTTTATTTTCATAAAATTGAGAAATAAATGAGGAAAGTATATCTTGGACAGAGTCATCAGCATCATGCTTTGGATAAAAGGCTTGGTTACCCCAATTTTGTTTAGATCTAAAAAAGAATACCTGTACACAAGTTTTTCCTGTTTCTTTATGAATGCTTATAACATCAGCCTCATTCAAATTTGTTTGGTTAATCTTTTGTGAAGTTTGAATCTGAGTTAAAGCTTTTATTCGATCTCTAGCTACTGCAGCTTTCTCATAGTCCAGCTCCTTGCTTGCTTTCTCCATTTCTTTGGATAGAGTTTTTTGTATTCTTCTTGATTTGCCTGAAATAAATTCTACAGCATCATCTACTGTAGTTGTGTAGTCTTGTTTGGTAATATGACCAACGCATGGAGCGGAACATCTTTTAATTTGATAGAGAATACAGGGTCTTTCTCTATTTTTAAATACTGTGTCATCACAAACTCTTAGGAGAAAAATTTTTTGTAAAATTTTAATTGTCCAGTTTGCTGAACCAATAGATGAAAAGGGCCCAAAGTAATGTCCAGATTTTAATTTCTTGCCTCTAAGCTTTGTTAGTTGAGGCCACTTATCTTTATTACCTATATAAATATATGGAAAAGATTTATCATCGCGTAATAATATATTGAATCTCGGTTTATGCTTTTTGATTAAATTTGCCTCTAAGAGTAAAGCCTCACTCTCATTACTAGTCGTCGTAGTCTCAAGTGAATGAGTTAAAGAAAGCATTCTTTCTGTTCTAATTGGCAAGTTAGTATCAGAGGCATAACTTTTAAGCCTGTTGGGTATATTTTTTGCTTTTCCAATATATAAAATCTCACCAGAAGAACTAATCATTTTATAAACTCCGGCATTTCTTGAGATTAAAGGAATTTTATCTTTTATTACTTTTTTTCCAAGCTCTAAGCTATTCATCATATTTTACTTTTTGAGAATTCTATACCTACAGATTCTGAATTTTTAATAATATCTAATTTCTCAATTTTAATATTTGTTTTTTTAACTAATCTGTTTTGAAAAATTATTTCAAATATATTTTCTGCCAAATCTTCTAAAAGTTCATGATGTTGTTTCTTGACCAACAATTTAATTTTGTTAATCAAATCTTCATAATTTAAGATTGTGGTTAAGTCTTTATTGTTTGGTTTAATATTAGGATTTGTAACTACTTCAATATTAAATCTTACTCTTTGTTTTTTTTTCTTTTCAAAATTATGAATTCCGATGAATATATTTAAAACTAAGTTTTTGATAATTACTTTTTTTTTATATTTAAAGTTATCTTTTAATTTTAATTTAATTATTTTCATTCTTTTACATTTATTATATCTGGTGTATTCCATGCTAGTCGTTGTCCGCTGTCAATATTAATTATCTCGCCAGTAATATTTTCATTTTTTATTAAAAATTTTATACCATCACAAATACTTTCTAACCTTACTTTTTTTTTTAAAAGTATGGATTTCCATTGTTTTTTAAAATGACTTTTTGATTGCCTTGAATTTTTTAATGTGGGTCCTGGTGAAATTCCATTTACTCTAATATTCGGAGCCAATCTCATAGCCGCAGTTTTAGTAAGTGTAACTAAACTTGATTTACTAAGTGTATAAGAGAAGAAGTACGGAGTTAATTTCTCAACCCTTTGATCAATGATATTTATAATATTGCCTTCTGAAGTTTTTAATAATTTTTTGAAATTTTGAATTAAAATTGCGGGTGCTTTCAAATTTATATTTAAATGTTTTGTAAAACCTTTTTCTGAAAAATTTTGCAAATTATCATTTTCAAACAATGAAGCGTTATTTATTAAGCAATTTAATCCTTTCATTTTCTTATAAGCTACCTTTAGAAGTTTTTGAGTTTGATTAAAATTATTAAGATTAGCTTTTAATAAATAAACTTCACTACCTAAGCTCTCTAATTCATTTTTCAATTTAAAAGCGTTTGCTTTTGATTTATTGTAATGAATAGTTATCGTTGTCTCATAATCAGCTAAACTTTTAGCTATAGCAGCGCCAATCCTAGTGGCCCCACCAGTTATGATTATTTTATTTGATGTCATTTTTTTCTTTTTTTATTTACTCTAGTTCCAGGCATTCCTAATGTTGACCTACCTTTAGGGTATATTTTGCTTTTTAAATTATATTGGCTTATTTTTGGATTTAAAGTTATTTCTAGTTCACTTGCTTCTAGCTTTCTTATTTCATCCCTTATTCTAGCAGCTTCCTCAAATTCTAAGTCTTCGGCAGACTCTTTCATCTTTTTATTTAAACCTTTTAAATGTTTTTTTAAGTTTCCGCCAATATTTGACTCTTTGATATTTACATAATCTTTTTCGTATACAGATTCTAAAATATCCCCAATTTCTTTTTTAATTGACTCAGCTGTTATATTATTTTTTTTGTTATAATTTGACTGTATGGTTCTTCTGCGATCTGTCTCTTTTGTAGCCTTATCAATACTTTTTGTTACTTTATCAGCGTATAGAATGACTTTAGAGTCAACATTTCTTGCTGCTCTTCCAATAGTTTGAATCAAAGAAGTTTCTGATCTTAAAAAACCTTCTTTATCAGCATCTAAAATACCAACTAAACCACATTCTGGAATATCTAAACCCTCTCTCAACAAGTTTATTCCTACTAAAATATCAAAAACTCCCAATCTCAAATCTCTTATAATTTCTATTCTTTCTAGTGTATCGATATCCGAGTGCATATACCGAACTTTGAGACCATTTTCATGAAGATACTCTGTTAAATCTTCCGCCATTTTTTTTGTAAGTGTTGTTGCTAAAACTCGATAACCTTTTTCTATAACTTGTGCAGCTTCATGCATAAGGTCATCCACTTGTGTCTTTGCTGGTCTTATTTCTACTGGTGGGTCTATCAATCCTGTAGGTCTTATAATTTGATCTATGTGTTTATTATCAGTTTGTTTTAATTCCCAAGGACCAGGTGTAGCTGAAACAAATACTGTTTGAGTTCTCATCATGTCCCATTCTTCAAATTTTAAAGGTCTATTATCCATGCAAGAAGGTAATCGAAAACCATATTCAGCTAAGGTACTTTTTCTTGTTCTATCTCCTTTATACATTCCATTTAATTGAGGAACGGTTACATGACTTTCGTCAACAAATATAATTGCGTTGTCAGGAAAATATTCAAATAATGTTGGTGGAGGTTCACCAGCTTTTCTACCTGACAAATATCTTGAATAGTTTTCTATTCCTGCGCATGTACCGGTAGCCTCTATCATCTCAAGATCAAACTTAGTTCTTTCTCGTAATCTCTGCTCTTCTAATAATTTATTGTCTGCTCGATGTTTTTTTAAAGTTTCTGCTAATTCTGATTTAATTTGTCTTATAGCTTGGTCCATAGTTGGCTTGGGAGTTATATAATGACTATTGGCATAAATTTTTATTGCAGAATATTCATTAGTTTTATCTCCTGTAAGAGGGTCAAATTCCTCTATTTTTTCTAATTTGTTTAAATCAAAACTTATTCTCCAGGCTCTATCTTCTAAGTGTGATGGAAAAATTTCTAAATTTTCTCCTCTAACCCTAAAAGTTCCTCTAAAAAAATTTTGATCATTTCTTCTATATTGAAGTGTTACAAAAGTTCTTATTAAGTCATCTCTACTGTACTCATTGTTTTTTTTTAAAGTTATAGTCATTTTACTATAAGCTTCCACCGAACCTAGTCCGTATATACATGAAACACTGGCTACAATTATTACATCATCTCTTTCTAATAAAGATCGAGTAGCTGAGTGTCTCATTCTATCTATCTGTTCATTAATTGAAGCTTCCTTTTCTATATAAGTATCTGATCTAGGCACATATGCTTCTGGAGTATAATAATCGTAGTATGACACAAAATATTCGACTGCATTATCTGGAAAAAAACTTTTAAATTCTCCGTATAGCTGTGCGGCTAAAGTTTTATTTGGAGCAAGAATTAGGGCAGGTCTATTTGTTTGTTCAATGACTTTTGCCATCGTGAATGTTTTACCTGAACCAGTAACACCAAGAAGCACTTGTTCATTTATTTTATCTTTTAGATTTTTGGTTAAAGCTTTTATAGCTTCAGGCTGATCACCAGCTGGTTGAAATTCACTTTTTATTTTGAATTTAATACCTCCCTCTAGCTTCACTCTTGGGGAATTGTTAGTAGTCTCTAAATCTAGTATTTTTTCTTGATAAGTATTTTGCATTTTGTGTTAATAATAATTTAAAAATAATATTATAAAATTCAATGAGCATAGTTTCCAACACTTTAAAACGTATAAAACCGTCGCCTACAATAGCAGTTACCTCTAAAGCAAGAGAATTAAGGGCCGCTGGAAAGGATGTTATAGGATTAGGAGCTGGAGAACCTGATTTTGACACACCTGACAACATTAAAGAGGCCGCAATTGAGGCCATAAAAAAAGGTGACACTAAATACACAGCAGTTGATGGAACACCAGCACTAAAAAAAGCTATCCAAGCTAAATTTGAAAGAGAGAACGGTCTTTCTTATGATGTTAATCAGATTACGGTTGGAACTGGAGGAAAACAAGTTCTCTACAATGCTTTCATGGCAACCATAAATAAAGGAGATGAAGTAATAATTCCTGCTCCTTATTGGGTTTCTTATCCAGATATAATTCTTTTAGCTGGCGGAAAACCAAAAATAATTAAGTGTGAAGAAAAAGATAATTTTAAATTAACTCCGTTAAAACTTAAAAAAGCTATTTCTAAAAAGACTAAATGGATCATTTTAAATTCTCCATCTAATCCTACAGGATCTAGCTATACTAAATCAGAAATAAAAGATTTAGCTGAAATTTTAAAAAAGAATAAAAAAATTTATATTTTGAGCGATGATATTTATGAGCATATTACTTATGATAATTTTAAATTTTCAACTATCGCTGAAGTCAAAGAATTGAAAGATAGAACACTAACTATGAATGGAGTGAGTAAATCTTACTCAATGACTGGTTGGAGAATAGGTTATGCTGCTGGTCCAGTTGAAATTATTAAAGCAATTTCAAAAATTCAATCACAATCAACCAGTAATCCTTCATCAATTAGTCAAGCAGCTGCAGTTGAAGCTTTAAATGGAACACAAGATTTTATTCAAGTTAGAGCAAGCTCATTTAAAGAAAGAAGAGATTTTGTTGTAAGCAGTCTTAATAATATTAAAGGTTTAAATTGTTTAAAGCCAGAAGGTGCTTTCTATGTTTTTCCAAGCTGTAAAAATCTTTTAAATAAAAAAACAAAATTAAAAACAGATACTGAATTTGTTCAAAAATTATTAGAACAAGCAAATGTTGCAGTTGTTCAAGGTTCAGCTTTTGGATTACCAGGCTATTTTAGAATTTCTTACGCAACTTCTATGGAAAATTTAAAAAAGGCAATGGAAAGAATTAAGTCTTTTTGTGAAAAACTTTAATTCTATTTTGAAATAAATTTTTCAGCTTCCAAAGCAGACATACAACCCATACCAGCTGCAGTAACCGCCTGTCTAAAAATTTTATCTTTTACATCTCCTGCAGCAAATACGCCAGGAACATTAGTCTCAGTAGAGTCAGGTTTAGTAATTAAATAACCTTCCTTATCCATATCAAGCTGATTTTTAAATAAAGCAGTAGCAGGATCATGTCCTATTGCAATGAAAAGACCACCTACTTTTAAATCCACAATGTTATTAGTTTTTAAATTTTTAATTTTTAGTGCATTAACAACTTTAGGTTCAGCAGTTCCTATTACTTCATCAACGGCACTATCCCAAATAATCTCTATCTTTTTATTAGCTTTTAATTTTTCTTGAAGCATTTTTTCAGCCCTTAATTCGTTTCTTCTATGTATTAAGTAAACTTTTGAAGCAAATTTTGTAAGGAACATTGCTTCTTCAACTGCTGCATTACCTCCACCAACTACTGCAACTTCTTTTTCTTTAAAAAAGAATCCATCACATGTTGCGCACGCTGAAACTCCAAAACCTCTAAATTCTTGCTCTGATTTTAAATTTAACCATCTTGCTTGAGCACCAGTAGAAATAATAAAGCTATCAGCAGTGTAGACTTGACCACTGTCTCCCATAGCTTCAAATGGTTTTTTAGATAAATCAACTTTATTGATATGATCTTGTATCATCTCAGTGCCTACAGCTTCAGCTTGCCCTTTCATTTCATCCATCAGCCAAGGACCTTGAATAACTTTAGAATACCCAGGATAATTTTCTACATCAGTAGTTGTAGTTAACTGGCCACCAGGTTGAGAGCCATGAACAAGAATAGGTTTTAGCATTGCTCTTGCTGCATAAATCGCTGCCGTATAACCAGCAGGACCAGATCCAAGTATTAACACTTTTGTATGCTTAGTTGATTTATTATTCATCTTAATATGATTATATATAGGAACTGATGTTAGAATTAAAAGCAATTCTTTTGACACAAGGTATGCACGGGATGGTAAGCCAAGTAGAGGGGCTAGCCAGGGCTTTGGACCTTACTTATAAACATCAAACAATAAAACTTAAACCTTTCTGGAACTTTATGCCTCCCAAGATCAGCCCAATATCAGAAAATTTGGTAAAAAATAAATTTGTTTGTGATAGTAAAATTATAATCTCTTGTGGAAGAAAAAGTGTTATTCCTTCAATAGCTCTTAAAAAAAGATTAGGTAAAGAAATTTTTACCATACACATTCAAAATCCAAAAGTGTCATTTAAACATTTTGATTTAATAGTTAGTCCAGAGCATGACAACATAAAAGGGGACAATGTAATAACAACAACTGGAGCCATTCATTATCTTACAAGAAAAGAAATTAAAGAAAATTCAAATTACTTAGGATTGGAAGAAAAGAAAAAAAAATTAGTCGCCTTTATTATTGGAGGCCCAAATAAATATTATGCTTATACAGAACAAGCTATCCATCAAACTTTCAATAAAGTAAAAACATTATTTACCCCAGATAAATATAAAATTATTGTCATACCTTCTTATAGAACACCTAAAGAAGTAATTAAAAAGGCTTATGATACATTTAATTTCAATCATCATGTTGTTAAGGAAGTAGATAAAAAAGCATATTTATCTGCTCTAGCTATTTCAGATCATATAGTTGTAACATGCGACTCTACCTCTATGATTTCAGAAGCAGCTGTAACAGGAAAACCAGTTTATATAGCAATGATGAAATCTATAAAAAATAATTATAGATTTAAAAAGTTTTATAATAAATTACAAGAATTAGGTATAACTAGAGAATTAAAAGATAATATAGATACTTGGAGCTATGAAAACTTAAATGAGGCTGGTAGAATAGCATCTTTAGTAAAATCTAAAATGAAATCCAATGGAATTATTTAAATCTTTAGAAAATAAAATAAAATCTTATAACGATCCTTTTAAACATTTTGAAATAAATCAACCTTTAACTGACAACGCTATAAAGGAAATTAGTGATGCAGAAGTGCTTGATCCAAAAAAAGAAAATTTAAATTATGACGGAACTAGAGCCATTGATGGTGGAGAGGGTGCTTATCGCTCTGGAATAAAAGATGGTGGAAAAGCAAAAAAATTAAGATGTTATGTTACAAAAAAAAATTCTAGCCAGTTTCCTCATCTAACTAATTTTATTGAAGAGCTAAGATCTGAAAAAGTTCATAAAAAAATAGGATCTCTTATTGGTAAAGATTTAAGTAATTCCTACGTAAGATTAGAAGTTATTTCCGATAGAGAGGGTTTTTGGCTTAAGCCTCATTGCGATATTAAAGAGAAATTAATGTCTTCCATTATTTTTATCAATCTTCTCAACGAGTCAGAAAATTTAGGAACAGATTTTTATGATAAAAATTTAACTAAAGTTAAAACAGTTCCTTATAAAAATAATTATGGATATTTTTTTACAAGTGGACCAGATTCTTGGCATGGTATGGAAAAAAAAGAAATTAAAAAAGAAAGAAGATGTATTCAAGTTAACTATGTAACTTTTCCAACAGACTGGAAAGTTTACTAAATATCTTGAAGTGAAGTTACTTCTAATTTTCTAGTTTTAAGAGATTTTATAGCTTCCAAGCATGCTTGAGCCGTAGACATATTTGTACAATAAGGAACTTTATTTTTTAATGTAGCTCTTCTAAGTGCTATTGCATCACTCAATCTATGCTCAGTGTTTCCACCTCCAGTATTGATTACTAGCGCAATTTTTTTAGCATCCAAGACATCAACAATATGAGGAGATCCACTACTTATTTTATTGATTATTTTACATTTAATTTTATGTTGTCTGAAATACTTTGCAGTTCCTTTAGTAGCGCATAATGTAAAATTTAATTTAATAAGCTTTTTTGCTAAATCTATTCCTTCATTTTTATGAGAGTTTTTTAATGATATGAATGCAAGTCCCTGCTTTGGCAATGAGTTGGCAGCACCTATTTGACTTTTTGCAAATGCCATTCCAAAGTTTTTATCAAATCCCATAACTTCACCTGTTGACTTCATTTCAGGCCCTAAGAGTAAATCGCTATTTGGAAATTTGTTAAAAGGAAATACAGCTTCTTTTACAGCATACATTCTTTTTGATTTATCTTTTAAATTAAATTTAGATAATTTTTCACCAGCCATCACTCTTGATGCAATTTTAGCAAGGGGTAGACCTTTTGCTTTTGATACAAACGGAACTGTTCTACTCGCTCTAGGATTTACTTCAATCACATAAATTTCATCTTTTTTGATTGCAAATTGAATATTCATAAAACCTTTTACTTTTAAAGCTAAAGCTAATTTTTTAGTTTGGTTTTCAATTTCTTTAATCAAATGTGGTTTAATTGATATTGGAGGCAAGCTACAAGCCGAGTCTCCTGAATGAATTCCAGCTTCTTCGATGTGCTGCATAATACCTGCAACATGCACTTGTTTCCCGTCAGATATTGCATCAACATCAACTTCCATTGCATGATCAATAAATTTATCAATTAAAATTGGATTTTTTTCAGCTGCTTTGAAAGCTTCCTCAACAAATTTTTTCAGCTGACTTTTTTCATGAACAATTTCCATTGCTCTTCCGCCTAATACATAAGAAGGTCTAACCATTAATGGCAAACCAATTCTTTCCGCTATTTGAATTGCTTGCTTGAATGTTTTAGCAATTCCACTTTTAGCCTGTTTTAATTTTAATTTATTTAGAAGGTTTCTGAATAAATCTCTATCTTCAGCTAAATCAATTGATGAATATTGAGTTCCTAGAATTGGAAATTTATTATCATGTAAAAATTTAGCAAGTTTAATTGGGGTTTGACCGCCAAACTGAGCAATAATACCAATTAGGTTTCCTTTTTCTTTTTCTTTTTTAATTATATTAAAGACATACTCTTCTTTTAAAGGCTCAAAGTATAACCGGTCACTTGTATCGTAATCAGTTGAAACTGTTTCAGGGTTACAATTGATCATGATGGTTTCAAAACCCGCATCTTTTAGTGCGAAGCTAGCTTGACAGCAGCAATAATCAAACTCAATTCCTTGTCCTATTCTATTTGGCCCGCCACCGAGTATTATGACTTTTTTCTTAGCTGATGGATCAGCCTCACACTCAGAATTAATTGAAAAATTACGCTGATATGTTGAATACATATAAGGTGTAAATGATTTAAATTCAGCTGCACAGGTATCAACTTTCTTAAATACAGGTAATATTTTAAGAGCAGCTCTTTTTCGTCTAACAGCGTCTTCGGATAATTTTGTTAGCTCCGATAGTTTTTTATCAGAAAAACCAATGGATTTTATTCGGTTAAATTCGTTAAAATCTTTAGGCAATCCTTTGTTTTTAATCTTAGTTTCATTATCTACAATCTCTTTAATTTGTTCTAAAAACCATGGATCAATTTTAGATAAAGTAAATATTCTCTTTAAATTTATTTTTTTTCTAATCGCCTCAGCAACAAGAAGAATTTTATTTGGAATACTTTCTTTAAGCTTCTTTTCAATTTGTTTTTTATTTAAATCAAATATTCTATCTAATCCTGAAAACCCAGTTTCTAGTGACACCAGTGCTTTTTGAAGGGACTCTTTAAAGTTTCTACCAATAGCCATTGCTTCACCAACTGACTTCATGGATGTGCCTAATGTTGCAGGTGAAGTTGAAAATTTTTCAAAAGTAAATCTTGGAATTTTAGTTACCACATAATCAATACTAGGTTCAAACGATGCGGGAGTTACTTTTGTGATTTCATTTTTAAGTTCATCTAAAGTGTAACCAACAGCAAGTTTAGCTGCAATTTTTGCAATTGGAAAACCAGTTGCCTTTGATGCAAGTGCCGATGATCGAGATACTCTTGGGTTCATTTCAATTACAACCATTCTTCCATTTTTAGGATTGATAGCAAACTGAACATTTGATCCACCTGTTTCAACTCCAATTTTTCTAAGACAGGCAATTGAAGCATTTCTCATTACTTGGTATTCTTTATCAGTTAAGGTGAGAGCAGGGGCAACCGTTACAGAGTCTCCCGTATGTATTCCCATTGGATCAATATTTTCAATTGAGCAGATAATAATACAGTTATCTTTTTTATCTCTAACAACTTCCATTTCGAACTCTTTCCAACCCTCCAAGCACTCTTCAACTAATACTTGGCTTACGGGAGACTCGTGCAATCCACTTTTTATAATTTTTAGATAATCTTTTATATTTTTAGCAATACCACCTCCAAGACCTCCAAGAGTAAAAGCAGGTCTTATGATTGCAGGTAATCCAATTTTATTTAAAACTTTTGATGCTTGATTGATGTTGTTGATAATTTCAGATCTAGGTAGATCTAAACCAATATCAATCATGTTTTTTCTAAATTTTTTTCTATCTTCTGCGTTAGATATTGCTTTAGAATTTGCACCAATTAATTCTATTTTGTATTTTTTTAGAATTCCTTTTTTCTCAGCCTCCATTGCAAGGTTTAGAGCTGTTTGACCACCCATTGTTGGAAGAATTGCATCTGGTTTTTCTTTTTTGAGAATTTTTTCTAAAACCTCTAAAGTAATTGGCTCAATATAAGTTTTATCAGCAACATCAGGGTCAGTCATTATTGTTGCAGGATTTGAGTTAATTAACACAACCTTATAACCTTCATCCCTTAAGGCTTTGCATGCCTGTGTTCCTGAGTAATCAAACTCACAAGCTTGGCCAATAATAATTGGACCAGCTCCAACAACTAATATTTTTTTAAGATCTTTTCTTTTTGGCATTTTTTTTCATGTTGTTAATAAATTCTTGGAATAAATAAACACTGTCTTGAGGTCCTGGGTTTGATTCAGGGTGATATTGAACTGAAAATATAGGTTTATTTTTTAATCTAATACCTTCAACACTATTATCAAATAGAGACTTGTGAGTGACCTCAATATTTTTAGGCAAATTTTCTTTAACAACTTCAAAACCATGATTTTGACTAGTGATTTCTACATTATCATGAATTAAATTTTTAACAGGGTGATTTGCACCTCTGTGGCCTAATTTCATTTTTTTTGTTTTACCACCCAATGTTAGCGCAAGTATTTGATGGCCTAAACAAATACCAAATATCGGTAAATTCTTTTTAATTAAATTTTTTAATATATTGATTGCATATTTTCCAGTTGCTGCTGGATCCCCTGGACCATTTGATAAAAATATACCATTTGGATTAAGTGCTAAAATTTTATCCGCTGATGTTTTGCAAGAAACAACTGTTACTTTACAATTAAAATCAGAAAAATATCTTAAAATATTTTTCTTTATTCCATAATCGATTGCAACAACATGAAAGGAACTTTTATTATTTTTTTTGTACCCAGTTTCCTTTTTCCAAGTTTTAAGACCTTTCCAAACATAATTTTTTGATGTTGTAACTCTTTGTGCAAGATCAAGGTTTTTTAATCCACTCCACTTAGTCGTTGAGTTGGTTAATTTATTGATATTAAATTTACCAGTTTTAGAATAAGCAAGTGTTCCTTTTGGAGCACCTTTGTCTCGAATGAAATTTGTTAAACTTCTAGTATCTAAACCTGTAATACCAACAATTTTATTTTTTTTAAGCCAAGCATCCAAATGAAGAAATGATCTATAATTTGATGGTGATGTTATTTCTGAATTAAATACCACCCCTCTAGTCCATATTCTATCTGACTCGTAGTCCTCTTTATTAGTTCCAACATTTCCAATATGAGGGAATGTAAAGTTTATAATTTGTCCGGCATAAGACGGGTCTGATATAATTTCTTGGTACCCTGTTAACGATGTATTAAAGCAAACTTCTCCTGTGGCTTCTCCTTGGTAGCCAATTCCAATGCCCTTATAAACTTTCTTATTTTCAAGAACTAAAATGCCTGTACTAATCTGTGAATTTTTTGAGTTAGTTTTTTTTGCTTTTATGGTCAATTACAACTCATGAGTTAAAGGTTAATACATTAAAAGCATTATTATCGCAACAGAGATGTATTATAAAATTGTAAAAAAACAATTTTTCTTTTGAAGAATTTTTTCTTTGCAGTAAATTAAAAAATTATGTCATTAAAACAAACTATCGAAACTGAATATAAAAACGCTTTAAAATCTAAAGAGAAAACTAAAATATCAACCTATAGGTTAATATTATCATCTATAAAAGATTTAGATATTGTGAACAGATCTGGTCCCAATAAAAAAGAGACTGATGATGAAGATATTAAAAAGGTTTTAAAAAAAATGGTTAAGCAAAGAGCCGAATCAATTGATATCTATAAAAAAAACAATAGATCAGATCTTTTAGAGATCGAGCAAAATGAATATGATATTTTGATAGGGTTTTTACCCAAACAACTTGGTGAAGAGGAAACTAAGAAGATATGCGCTGAGGTAATCTCAAAACTTGGAGCAAGTTCAGTTAAAGATATGGGTAAAGTTATGGGTGAATTAAAAAAACTACATGCTGATGAAATTGATTTTGCAACAGCAGGTCCTGTAATTAAGGAATTATTAAATAGTTAATGAAATATCCAAAAGAATATCTGGACGAAATTAAAACAAGGTTAAAAGTTTCAACAGTTGTATCAAAGTCAGTTGCCTTAAAAAAAAGAGGTAAGGAGTATGTTGGCTTATCCCCATTCAAAAATGAAAAAACCCCATCTTTTACTGTTAACGATGAAAAGGAATTTTATCATTGTTTTGCAACATCAGAGCATGGAAATATTTTTGATTTTATAATGAAAACTCAAAATTTTAAATTTGGAGAAGCCGTTAAACATCTAGCTCAATTAGCAGGAATGCAACCATATATGTTTTCAAAACAAGATGAAGAGAGAGAAAAAAAATGGAAAGAATATTTGTCAATATATAGTCAGTATGTCGATTTTTATCATAACGAGTTATTAAAAAATGAAAAAAATTCAAATGCTAGAGATTATTTAAAAAATAGATCTTTAAGCAAAGAAGAGGTTAAGAAATTTAAAATTGGATACATAGAAAAAAATCCAAACTTTTTTGATAAGTTGAAAAATAAATTTAGTGAGCAAACGTTAGTAGAAAGTGGCTTATTTTATTTAGACGAAAAAAAAAATACATATGTTGAGAGATTCAAAGGTAGGTTAATTTTTCCAATTAATAATATTTCAGGGCAACCGATTGCTTTAGGTGGAAGGATAATAGAAAGTCTTGATTACTTAGCAAAGTATATTAATTCACCAGAAACAATCTTTTTTAAAAAAGGCTCAAATTTATATAATTTAGATTTAGCTAGAAAATTATCTAATAAATTAGATCATATATATTTAGTTGAAGGGTATATGGATGTAGTGGGATTAAGTAAAAATGGAATTGAAAATGTAGTTGCTAATCTTGGAACATCGTTAACAGATAAGCAAATTTTAACATTAAATCAGTTTTATGATGATATCATTATTTGTTTTGATGGTGATGAAAGTGGTTACAAAGCTGCTCTTAGAGCTGCAGAAAACTCAATTAAAGAATTAAAACCTGAAAAACAGATATCTTTTTTATTTTTACCAGATAAAGAAGACCCCGATAGTTATGTTAACAAACATGGTAAAAACTATTTTGTAGATTTTACTAAACAAAGTAAACTGTCAATACATCAATTTATTTTTAGTCATTACAAAAAACAAACTGAGAATAACCCTTCTTCAATGGCTATATTTGAGAAGAAGCTTAGAGCCATTGCAAACACCATTAAAGATGATTTTATTAAAAAATATGTTCTTGAATATTTTTTAGAAAAGATTGCAGAGCTAACTCCTTATTCCAATCAAAATAAGAAAAAATTTTATTTGAAAAAAACCAAATCATTGGACACAACAAAAAAAATATTTCAATGAAAGCAAATCTATAACTGGTGTTGAATTAAAAGAATTTTCTTTATTATATTTGGTTTTAAATAATTTATCTCTTTTTCAAACAAACATTCATTTAATTGAAAATATAAAATTTTTTTACTGAAATAAATAAACAAATATTTGCTTCAACTATTGAAAGATTAAAGTCTGGTGAACAGATCAAAATAAAAGATTTAAATTTAGATGAACAATTATTGGATAAAGTTAATAAGTTTGCGCCAATTAAGCATATCTTAAAAAATAAGCCAGATGATGATAATCAAGTAATAGAATTGCTTGATGATATTGCAAAAGATTTGTTCAATTATGATCTTGAGTTCAGAATCCAAGAATTAGAATCGAAGTTTTCAAAGGATATGAGCGAAACAACATTCAACAAACTAAAAGAGTTGAAAAATGAGAGAAAAATTAACTAATTTCATCAATTTAGTAATGGATTTTTGCTGATTTGATATTATATAAGACTCTTCAAATCATTGGCTGTGGAAAGAATTATTACAAAATCATTTGCTCGATTAATGGGTCGTGGGACTCACAGAGGTTTCATAACTTATGAAGAACTTAATAAATCTTTAGGAAAAAGAAATCTTTCAGATGAAAATTTAGCACAGGCTTTAATGCACATCTTAAATGAGAATATAATTCTTGTTGAAAAGAAATCAGATTTTAAAGTTCTTAGAAAAAAAGAAAATTCATCAAAAGAAGAAGGAAAAACTATTGAGAAAAGTGACGACCCAATAAGAATGTATCTAAGAGAAATGGGTGGAGTTGAGCTTTTATCTAGAGAGGGTGAAATTGCTATTGCAAAAAGAATTGAAGCTGGAAAAGACGTAATGCTGATTGCGTTATCACAAAGTCCTATTACAGCTCAGCAGTTCTCTGAATGGAATGAAAAATTACAAAAAGACGAAATATTAGTAAGGGAAATAATTGATATTGATACTAATTATATGGAAGATGAGTCTACAGGTCCAAGCGCTAAACAAAAAAATGCAGGTGAAACTGACAAAGATGAAAATTCAGTTGAGGAGGGAGATGACGATTTTAATCCCACACTAGCAGCGATGGAAACAGAAATAAAACCAAAAGTTTTAAAAACAGTTTACACACTAACTAAAGAATACAATAAATTAATTAAATACCAAAATGAAAAATTAGATTGTATTTTAAACTCAAAAACATTTTCTCCAACGAAAGAAAAAGGATATGAAAAAATAGTTAATGATATTTAGAAAATATTAAATCTCTTCAGTTATCACCATCTGTTTTAGAGGACTTAGTTCAAAAACATTATATTGAAAATAAAAAGATAATTTCTTTAGAGGGTAATCTTTTAAGATTAGCAATGGATCATAAAATTCCAAGAAATGAGTTTATTAAATTCTATATTGGTAATGAAATTAATCCAAATTTAAAAAAATTTTTAGATACAAACGCTACTTGGAAACAATTTTTTACAAAAAATAAAGAACAATTTAAAAATATTAGAGAGAGATTAGTTGAAATAAGCCACAAGCTAGGGATGTCTGTCACTGATTTTAAAAAATTAGTCAGTAGAGTACAAAAAGGAGAAAAAGAGTCAAGAATTGCAAAAAAAGAAATGGTCGAAGCTAACTTAAGACTAGTTATCTCTATTGCTAAGAAATATACAAACAGGGGACTCCAATTTTTAGATTTAATTCAAGAAGGAAATATAGGATTAATGAAGGCAGTAGATAAATTTGAGTATAGAAGAGGATATAAATTTTCAACATATGCCACATGGTGGATAAGACAAGCTATAACAAGATCTATTGCAGATCAGGCTAGAACTATAAGGATCCCAGTTCACATGATTGAGACAATTAATAAAATTGTGAGAACTCAAAGACTAATTTTAAGTGAGTTCGGAAGAGAAGCCACACCGGAGGAATTATCACAAAAATTAAGAATGCCATTAGACAAAGTAAGAAAAGTTTTAAAAATTTCTAAAGAACCTGTCTCATTAGAAAAGCCCGTGGGTGACGAGGAAGATAGTAGTTTGGGAGACTTTATTGAGGATACAAAAGCTTTGGCACCTTTAGAGCAAGCAATTAAATCAAATTTAGGTGAAGCCACAACAAAAATACTTTCAACCTTAACTCCAAGAGAAGAAAGAGTTTTGAGAATGCGATTTGGAGTTGGTATGAATACAGATCATACTTTAGAGGAAGTAGGATTACAATTTTCTGTAACTAGAGAAAGAATAAGACAAATTGAAGCGAAAGCCTTACGAAAATTAAAACACCCAAGTAGGTCCAAACAGTTAAAAAGTTTTTTAGAGAGCTAAAAAACTTGAAATGAAATATCAAAATTTCTCAAAAGCAATAGCTAGATTAGTATTGTTCCAAAGAGTAGAGCTAAATAGTGCTGGATTAAAAAAAATAAGAAAATTTTTTGGCAGGTATATATTTACTAATTTTGTATCAAAGTTTTTAATTTTTCCAAATAAAATTAACTTAAGTTACTATTCTATCATGAATGAAGAATATGAGAAACTTAGAGAAATCACTGAATTTGATAATAAAAAAATTTTATCTATTGGACCTGGCATGTGTGGTTTAGAATTAATCATTAATTCAAAATCAAATAATCCATATTTCACTATTATTGAAAAAGATTACGTATCTAAAAAGGTTATTTATGGATGGGATGAAGATAATAAAGAAGGTTATAATAATCTTGATTTATTAAAATCTTTTTTAGAAGATAATGGCATGAAAAGTAATTTTGAAATTTATAATTTCGATAAAGACAATTTACCAATTAAAAAATTTGATTATGTAATTTCCCTTTATTCAATGGATTATCATTACAATTTTGATATTTACTCTGAATACCTCAAAAATGTAAGTTATGAAAAAACTAAAATAATTTTTGACACTATTAGACCAGAATATTTTAAAAAAATTTTTAAAAATGTTGACATATTTTCTAGTGATGAAAAAGAGATACATAAATCAAAAAGAATTATTTGTAATAAATTTATTAATTAGGAATGCAATTAAATAGAACTTTAAATAGTTATTTCTTAATACTTTTTTCTTTCATACCTATTTCGATTATTCTAGGTTCATCTGTATCATTACTTAATATTTTATTAATTGATATCTCTTTTATATTATTAATTTTAAACAAAAAGGATTACTCATTTTTAAAAAAAGATGCTGTAAAATATTTATTAATTTTATATTGTTATCTTATTTTTAATTCATTCATTTCAATTGATGTTTCTTCCGGTATATACAGAAACTTAGGATTTATTAGAATTATCATTTTATTTATAGCAATTAATTTTTTTTTC
>JBJLEC010000006.1:0-34334 GCA_045566115.1 Candidatus Pelagibacter sp.
TGCTTTAGGTTCTTCCTTTTTTGCTTCTGCTTTAGGTTCTTCCTTTTTTGCTTCTGCTTTAGGTTCTTCCTTTTTTGCTTCTGCTTTAGGTGCTTCCTTAGCTTCTTCACCTTCTTTTTTTCTTTCTTTCTTTGGAACAGCTTTTTGAGGATTGTTTCCTGGCTTCGGCATTGGCATTATTTGTGCCTCACCTAATATTCTAGAAACTCTTAAAGTTGGTTGGGCACCTTTGCTCATCCAGTACTTAACTCTTTCTGCCTCTACCTTTATTCTTTCCTTCTTATCTTTTGGAAGTAAAGGATTGTAAGAACCAATTTTTTCAATAAATTTTCCGTCTCTTGGATATCTACTGTCTGCTATAACGATTTTATAAACAGGTCTTTTTCTAACTCCACCCATTGATAATCTTATTTTTAACATTCTATACCTTTCATTTTAGTTGATTAAGCATTTCATCTGGGATCATTCCAGATGGAATTTTTTTTCCTTGTGACATCTTTTTCATCATATCTGACATCATTTTAAATTGTTTTAGTAATTTATTTATTTTAGATACATCTACACCTGAACCTTTTGCGATTCTTTTTCTTCTAGATCCACTAATTATTTTTGGATTCTCTTTTTCTTTTTTTGTCATAGATAAAATAAGTGCCTCATTTTCTATAAGCATTTTTTCGTCAATATTTGCTTGGTCCATTTTTTCTTTCATTTTATTTGCACCAGGTAACATTGACATTACACCTTCCATGCCTCCCATTTTTTTCATTTGTCTTAACTGTGAAAGATAAGAATCCATTGTAAAAATTCCTTTTTTTAACTCTTCTTCGGTTTCTTTTAATTTTTCCTCTCCTAAATCTTGAGCTGCTTTTTCAACTAGTGTTACAACATCTCCCATTCCAAGAATTCGGTTAGCGAGTCTATCTGGATGAAATAATTCAAAATCAGATATTTTTTCTCCGACACCAATATATTTTATTGGTTTACCTGTAACATGCTTCATGCTTAGCGCTGCACCACCTCTCGCATCACCATCAACTCTTGTAAGAATAATTGAAGATAAGTTTACAGCTGTATCAAATTCCTTAGCGACATTAACTGCAATTTGTCCCGTTAAAGAGTCGGCAACTAAAATAGTTTCTGCTGGGTTTGTAATTTCTTTAACCTGTTTAATTTCTGACATCATGGGTAGATCAATCTGTGTACGCCCAGCTGTATCAAAAATTATTACGTCTGAACCATTAAGGTTGGCAGCATTGAGTGCTCGCTTAGTTATATCGAGTGGTTGCTGTTTTTCAATAATTGGTAAATTTTGTATTCCGTTGCTTTCAGCTAATAATTTTAACTGCTCCTGGGCTGCGGGGCGATAAACGTCTAAACTAACAAGCATAACTTTTTTTTTGTATTTTTCTTCTATCAATTTAGCAAGCTTGGCGGCTGATGTAGTTTTTCCTGATCCTTGTAAACCAACTAATAATATTGAAACGGGAGGAACAGCTTTAAAGTTAAGTTCTTCATTTTTAGAACCAAGAATCGAAACTAATTCGTCATAAACTATTTTAACGATCATTTGGCCAGGTGAAGTCGATCTAATTATTTCTTGGCCAATCGCTTTAGGTTTTATGTTTGTAATAAAGTTTTTAACAACTGGTAATGCAACATCGGCTTCGAGCAAAGCTAAACGAATTTCCTTTAAACCAGAGTCAACTTGCTCTTCCGTTAAGGAAGGAGCACTTTTAAGTTTAGAAAATATTTTTTCTAATTTATTTGTTAAATTTTCAAACATTTTTAAACACCCAACACCTATCGCACTAGTGGGCGAACCTTCGCTGACTAGTGTCGACACTCTTCTTAAAAGAGCACCGCAAAGACATGTGTATTTGCGGAAAGAACAAGCAAATTACAATTTGGGGTTTTAAAAGTCAACGAATAATTATACTAATCTATTATTATGCCAACAATTAAAGCTTTTAGAATGGATGGTTTGGGCAACAAATTTGTCATTGTTGATAGAAGAAAAAATTTTATAAATATAACTAAAGAAAAAATAATTCATTTAGGTAACCTGGAGTCTTTTCATCGTGATACTGGATTTGATCAAATAATCTTTATTGAAAAAGAAGTTGATAAAGCTTTTCCAATTACTATTTTTAATTCAGATGGAGGTGAGGTAAGTGCATGCGGGAATGGAAGTAGATGTATAGCATATTTATTAGGCAAAGATTTAGATACGAAAGAAGTCAAACTAAAAACAAATAATAGGTTACTTGATGCTAAAATAGTTGGAGATCTTGAAGTCGAGCTTGCGATGGGGAAACCTATATTTGAATGGAATAAAATTCCTTTATCAAAAAATTTAGACCATAGTAATATAACTCTTAATATTGAAGAAAAAGTATTCACGGATGGTTTTTGTTTGAATGTGGGAAATCCACATATAGTTTTTTTTGTTAAGGATTGCTTTGAACGTGATCTAAAAGTTTTAGGTCCTAAAATTGAAAATAACGAACTTTTTCCGGAGAGAACTAATGTTACATTTGCGCAAGTAAACGACAGAAACAATATAACGGTTAATGTTTGGGAGCGTGGAGCTGGATTAACAAAGGCTTGTGGAACAGCTGCTTGCGCCACCGCGGTTGCTGCTGTGATTAAAAAACTAACAGAAAATGATATTAATATTAAATTCAAAGAAGGAACTTTAAATCTAAAAATAGACAAAGATCTGAATATCTTTATGCGAGGTCCGGTTTCAGATATAAAATATACTAAGCTTGAAATCTAAAATGAGTTTATTTAATAAATTTAAAATAGGTCTCGGAAAGAGCTCCTCCGGTCTGACAGACGGTTTTAAAAATATATTTTCAAAGAAAAATATTGATGAAGATATACTCACAGAGTTTGAAGAGTTAATTATATCTTCAGATGCAGGTGTTGATGTTGCCAGGGAACTTAGAAAAGATTTTGAAAATTTTAAAATAGATAAAAAAATAGAAGATCATAATGAAATTTTAAAATTAATAGCTGATAAAATGGCAATCAATCTTCTTAAATATGAAAAGGATTTAAGTTTAATGGGAAATGCAAAGTCTTCTGTAATTGTAGTTTCAGGAGTAAACGGTGCTGGTAAAACAACTAGCATAGGAAAACTTGGAAAATACTTTAAGGACAATAATAGATCAGTCGTATTTGGTGCTGCAGATACTTTTAGAGCTGCAGCCATTGACCAGTTACAGGTTTGGGCAGCTAAAGTTAAGGTTGATATTATAAAATCAGAAATAAATAGCGATCCAGCTTCTGTGGCCTTTAAAACAGCAGAATTCGCAAAAAAAAATCAAATTGATATTGCATTAATTGATACGGCGGGACGCCTTCAAAATAAAAAAAATTTAATGGAAGAGTATAAAAAAATTATAAACGTTTTAAAAAAAATTGATCCCTCTTATCCAAATGAAGTAATTTTAGTGTTAGACGCAACAACTGGTCAAAACGCTTTGAATCAAGTTGAAGAATTTAGTAAAATACATGATCTAACTGGGTTAATAATTACAAAACTAGATAGCACAGCTAAAGGCGGTGTGGTGCTAGCTATTTGTAAAAAATATGGATTACCAATAGTAGCAATTGGGATGGGAGAAAAAGAAACCGACTTGCATCCTTTTAATGCTGAATATTTTTCAAAAGCCTTATTGGGTATTGAAAATTAAATTTTATTAATGAATAGCTTAATCTCATTCAGCAATTGTTTATTATAATTCATCATATGATCATCGTCCTCTGGAAAATAGCTATATTTTGGGTTGTTAGCTTTTTCAAAAAGTTCTAGGCCCATTTGTTGTGGAACAATATTATCCATTTTACCATGCATTATAAAAATTGGAGTATTAATGTTTTTAATCTTACCGATAGAGTCGTACCTGTCTTTTAATATAATACTTACTGGAAGGTATGGATAATAAATCTTTGCTGCATTAGCTATAGATGTAAACGGAGACTCTAATATAATGCCACCAAATGCATTACTTGTTCCTAGTTCTGTAGCAACACCTGTTCCTAGTGACTCTCCATACAGAATTATATTTTTGCTGATTACACCCTGATTATTAAGCCATTTAACCGATTCATCTGCATCACGATATAAATTTTTTTCAGTTGGTTTACCTTTGTTACCACTAAAACCTCTCCATGAAATTAATAAAATATTTACATCCAGTTTATTAAGTTCGTTTAACTTATAAACTCTATTAAATAAATTACCTGCATTGCCATGAAAAATTAAAATAGTTTTAAATTTATCTAGATCTTTTTTTATGAACCAAGATTTTAATTTAATTTTTTTATCGGTTTCTATAAAAATTTCTTCATAATTAAAAGTTATTTTATCATTTAAATAATTATTTTCACTTGGGTGGTAAAGCAAGTTTCTTTGATAAAAATAAACAAATAAAATTATTATAAAATAGGCAAGAACAACCGATGATACTGCTAAGTATAAATATTTCATTATTTAATCTTTCTAGCTAAATATACTCCAGTAAAAACAAAAATTGCTCCAAAATAATGAAAATTTAAAAGCTCTTCATCAAATATTATAATTCCATAAATAGCCGAATAAATTGAAAATATATATAGAGTAAATCCAGCAAGAGATGCTCCAACATATTTTTGAACTTTTGTATAAAGTGTAAAGGCTATTATTCCAGGTGATATAGCTGCAAACAATACCCAGAAAAAGAAATTGTTATTAAATACTGTTTTAAAATAAAAAATTTCTTCTAAAATATAAAATGGAAATAATGTTATAGCTCCAAATAAAGCTATCAATGTAAATCTCGCCATTAAACTAAAGTTACTTTTCCAGTTTAAAAGATAAATAGAATAGATAGCCCATCCTATAGCAGCACCAACCATCCATAAGTCTCCTGATGTGAATTTGAAATTTAATAATAAATCAATTTTACCCTTACTAATTATTGCTAAAACTCCAATTAAACATAAAAGCAAACCAATTATTCTTGATACATTTATCTTATCTTGAAAAAACATAACTGAAAGAATAATTATAAAAATAGGCGAAGAGGTATAAATGATTCCCATATTGGCCATCGTTGTTGACATTCCAGCAATAAAAGGAAATGCACCACAAACACCGCATCCCATCGAACCTAAAAAAAATAATTTCCAAAATTCTTTATTAAAACTTTGTTTATTTTTAACAATCTCATTATAGAAAAAAGGTAGTAAGATTAAAAAAACAGTAACCCATCTCCAAAAAGCAAGCGACACAGGAGGTACATACTCTACTCCTCCTCTTGCTACAATTATGTTGGTAGCCATAAAGATTGGCTGAACAAAAAGTAAAATATAAGGAAGATAGGGTGAACTTTTGTTTAGCAAGTTAAAGAGTTATTTTTTATTGCTAAAAGCATCATAAAACATCATTCCAATTGCAATAATCATTAATATATAAACAGGTAATATATCAAAAAAACCAATCATTGATGATCTTGTGAGTGTTGTAGCCAATCCAATTAAAAAAGATGCTGCTAAAGCTAAACCAATAATTGTTGTTAATTTATTCATCTTTGCAATTTTTCTCCAACCAATTAGCTATACTTAAAAACCTTAAATCATCCAGCTTATTACCTGTCAACTGGACGCCTAATGGTAAATTATTTTCTCCTGTTAGTAAAGGAAGTGAAATAGTTGGCAAACCTAAATAGGTCCACGTCTTTTGAAAATCTGCACTACCTGTAGATTTTAATCCTTTATCAG
This sequence comes from Candidatus Pelagibacter sp., assembly GCA_045566115.1. GTDB lineage: Bacteria > Pseudomonadota > Alphaproteobacteria > Pelagibacterales > Pelagibacteraceae > Pelagilacustribacter. Next base: position 5,770 of record JBJLEC010000006.1, read on the forward strand.
CTACACCACTTGCTGAGGGTGAAATTATTCCATGATAATCTTCAAAAACTTCTTTGAAAGACTCATAACTTTGTTTTATAAAATCTATAGCATTAGCATAATCATAAGCGGAATGTTTAAGTCCTCTTTCAATAGCGTCTCTCATTTCTTTGGAAAGCTTCTTTTTATCTTTCTTATAATAAGCTTGGAAGTTATTAGCTAAGTCTGTTTCGTGAATAATCTGATGATGTTTTGGTATATCCTTAAAGTATGAAGGAGTATCAAATATTTCAATATTTTTTTTAAATTTTTTTATAAAAAATTCAAAAGCATCTCTTGAATCTTTATGAATGTTTTTCCATTTATCTGTTTTATAAAAAATAAATTTTGGTTCAAAAATTGGTTCTTGTTTACAAATTTCTAACATATTGTCAGCAGCAAAATGGATTGTCGCAGGATCATAAAGATCTTTTTTTATTAGAGACTTTGCTAACAAAGCCACATCTTCAACTGATTTTCCGTATACACCGATAGTATCTAATTTTTCAGAAGTCTTGAGCACTCCACTCCTCGAAATTAATCCATAAGAAGGCTTGTATCCAACTACTCCACAGTATGAAGCTGGTCGTACAATTGATCCACCTGTTTGTGAGCCAATAGATAGTGGTGCCATTTGTGAAGCTATTACTGCTGCTGATCCACTTGAAGAACCACCTGGTGTTCTTGAATAATCATGCGGGTTTGTTGTTTTGCCGGGATGAATATAAGCCAGCTCAGCAGTTACTGTTTTGCCCATGATTATAGCTCCGGCATTTTTTAATAAATTTACTACTTCTGAATCTTGTGAGGCGGACATTTTTTTTCTAAATACAGTGCCACATTCAGTTGGCATATCATATGTTCCAAAAATATCTTTAACCGCTATTGGCAAACCGTGAAGTGGTCCTAAAGGTTTCCCGGTCTTTCTATATTCATCGGCTTCCTCTGCTTTTTCTAAAAGAATCTTTTTATCTAGAAATGTCCATGCCTTCACATCCTTTTCAAACTTTTCTACTCTTCCTAAATAAGCTTTGCATACTTCTACGGAAGAAATTTGGCCTTCTCGTAATTGAGCAACTAATTCATTAGTTGAAAGTGAAAAAATATTTATCATGATTATTTTCTATTCAGCGAAAAGTGTTTCCGGTAACCATAAAGCTATTCCAGGGAACCAATACATTAAAACCATGGCGAAAATTACTATACCTAAGAACGGCATAATTCCGGCAAATATTTCCATTAGTTCAACATTTTTAGACTGAACACCTTTTAAGTAATAGGCAGACATGGCCATAGGCGGAGTTAAAAAAGAAGTTTGTAAATTTAAAGCTATTAACATTGCAAAGAAATATGGATTTACATCAAACAATACTAATAGAGGTAAAAATATTGGTACAAAAATAATTAGAATTTCAGTCCACTCCAAAGGCCAACCTAGAAGAAAAATTATTATTTGAGTAATAACCAAGAATTGCCAAGGAGCTAAGTCCATTGATTTAAAGAAATGTTCAAAAACTTCATGGCCTCCTAAATAAGAAAACACAGAAGAAAAAGTCCAAGATCCTATAAATAACCACATGATCATCGCCGTTGTTTTTGCGGTTAAAAAAACTGACTCTTTAAAGTTATGCCATTTAAGTGTTTTATAAAAATAAGATAATACTAGTGCGCCAAATGCTCCGGCTGCTGCTGCTTCTGCAGGTGTTGCTATACCTGCTAGAATTGTTCCAAGCACTAACATAATCAAACCGAATAACGGAACAAAAGATACAAGCACCTCCATTAAAATAGCTCCAGTTGGTGGAATATCTTCAGCTGGTGGTTTTGGAGCAATCGATGGATTTAAATATGCTCGGGTTACTGCATAAACAATATACAAGCCAGCCAACATTAGTCCTGGAAAAATAGCTGCTGCAAACAACCTTAAAGGTGAAAGTTGAGCAATTACCGAATAAACAATTAACATAATGCTTGGAGGTATTAAAATTCCTAAACATCCCCCAGCGCAAATTATGCCTGATGCAAATTTTTTATCATATCCTGCTTTAACCATTGCCGGCCAAGCAAGTAATCCCATTAATGTAACCACGGCCCCGATAATTCCTGTAGCTGTAGAAAATAAAGTACAAGTAATTAATGCAGCTACCGCCATTGAAGCTGGCAATCTATGTGCAGCCAATCTTATTGCAAAAAATAATTTTGCTACAATTCCTGCTCGCTCAACTAAGTATCCCATGAATAAAAATAAGGGGACAGCCGTAAGCACATTGTTGTCCATTACTGTGTAAGTATTTTGGACAAAAAGTTGAAATATTCTATTGTCAAGGAAGTGCTCCATGACTGCTGGATCATAATAAGCGTAATAACCAAAACCTATACCCATTGCCATTAATGTGAACGCAATTGGAAAACCTAATAGCACCGCAAATAAAAATATACCCATCATCATGATGGCCACTTCAGGATTTGTTAAACTAAATAGCATCTTTTTGATCCTCGTCTTGTGAAGTTCTCATTAAAATTTTTTCTGTTTCTTCTGCAACTACCATTCTAGCAGGCCAATGACCGGTTTGAATACAAATGATAGATCTAAAAACTTCACTAATACCTTGAATAGTTAAAGTTACCCCTGCTGCAGGTATCATAGCTTTAACCATGTAAATTTGTATTTGTGCCGGACTGCTCCAACTTGTTTCTTTTATCTTCCAAGCTAAGGCTGCATAATCGTAACCATAAAAAGTTAAAGCTAAAACACCTGGAAAAAAGAAAATAAAGTATAAAACTAAGTCTACCCACCCTTGTGTTCGAGGTTTGAAAAGTCTGTAAATTACATCGCCTCTTACGTGAGATTCTGTTGCCAAACAATATGCACCTGACATCATAAGTATTGCACCATACATTTGCATACTAAAATCAAAATTCCAAAGTGTTGGCGCATTAAATACATAGGCCATTATTACTTCGTAAACTGTTCCTCCCATTAAAATAACTATGCACCAAGAAAATGCTTTTCCTATTGAAGTACTTAGATGATCTGCAAATGATATGAAGCTTCTCATAATTTAAAAGTATTATAAATTTTTCAAAAATTCTATAAAAAAAGGGGGCGATTAAACCCCCTCTTTTTTCAATAAATCAAAAAGTTAATTAAATTTTAACTTTTGCAATATTTCCAAACTCATTTTCATAAGCAAGTTTGTAGTTAGGCTGATTCATCAATAAGTATTTCATAACTCTCTTAGCGTATGTTTTTTGAGAATTTATGATTTTCTTAAAGTGAGCATCTTTATCTGAGAACTCTTTAACAATTTTATCCCAACCTTTTAACTGTTGAGCTAAGATTGCATCTGATGTTTGATACACATTTACTTTGTGCTCGTTCATCAACTTAGATAAGTCAGCTGAGTATCTAACTAATGCTTTGAAATAGTTATCTGTGTTCGCAGCATATGCAGCGTTCTTTAAGATCGCTTGGTGTGCTGGTGACAATGAATTATATTTCTTTTTATTCATTGGTATTTCAAACATCTCTTGAGATTGGTGAAAACTACCTAAGTGATAGTGCTTAGATACATCTTGCATACCAAACTGTGAGTCAGATGTTGGGTTATTAAACTCAGCAGCTTCGATCAAACCTGTTTTCATCGCTGGCTGAATTTCACCACCGGGTAATTGTCTTACAACCATTCCCATAGCAGTTAAAACGTTAGTCGCTAAACCAACTGTTCTATATTTCATCCCTTTAACATCAGATACTTTAGTTACGTTCTTTTTGAACCAACCAAAAGGTTGTGCTGGCATAGGCATGTGAAAGAACCCTACGTAGTCAAATCCAACTTTCGCTAGAGTTTCCTCATAAAGTTTTCTACCTCCACCGTACTCCATCCATCCCATTACTTCTTGAGATGACATTCCGTATGATGGCCCAGTTCCAAAAAGTGAAGCCGCAGCATTTTTACCGTACCAATATGCAGTCACCCAGTGACCCATATCAACAACGCCTGAACTTACTGCTTGTCCAACTTCTGAAGTCTTTACAATTGCGCCAACCGGTTGAAGATCAATCTTAAGTTCTCCACCTGACATGTCGCTTACCATTTTTGCGTAGTCGCCAGCCATTTCAAAGAAAATGTTAGCGCCTGACGGCCAAGCCGCTTGCATCTTTAAAGTTATCGGAGCTCCAAGAGCAATGTTTGGCATTGCAACTGTTGCTGCCGCTGCTGCACCCGTAGCTGCAGCTGCTTTAAAGAACTTACGTCTTGAAGGAGTTTTAACTCCTTTTATGTTTTTATTTTTTGACATATGTCCTCCATTTATTAATAAATTATGAAGATTTAAGCACAAACGTATTCATGAGTCTTCTTATATTTAAGAATTATTTTAAAGGAAGTTAACTTGATTCAATCTTGAGGTGTATTAATTTACTTGATCTTGGGGTTTTTTTCCTAAAAAGAAATCTTCAAGATTTTTAGTCGCACGATATGCCATATCCCACCTGGTTCTTTTAGTTGCACTACCAAGATGAGGTAATAAGAAAATATTTTTCAATTTTAAATATTCTGGATGTATTTTTGGCTCCCCATTATAAACATCAAGACCATAAGCGAACACTGTTCCATTTTTTAAAGCTTCTACCATTGCATCGTCATCAACTACATCTCCTCTAGCAGCATTACCTACAACAGTATTTTCTTTTAAATAACTTAGAGTATTCTTGTTAATAATATTTTTAGTTTCTGGTGTGGCAGGACAATTAATTGATAAAAATTCACTTTTAGCAAAAAGATCTTTTATATTATCATGATAAATTGCTCCATCTTCTAAATCTGCTGAAAGCTTTGATCTGTTATGGTAATGAATTTCCATACCAAATGCTTTAGCTCTCTTAGCTACTGCTCTTCCAATTCTACCCATACCTAATATTCCGAGTCTTTTGTTTGACATTTGTTTTCCTAATAAAAAATCCCACGACCATTTCCAATTTTGTGTTTCTGCTGCAATTCTACCTTCATATGCTTTTCTAGATGCGCCCAGCATAAGTAAAATCTGAATGTCAGCTGTTGCATCTGTTAAAACATCTGGAGTGTTAGTGATTGTAATGCCTTTTTCTTTAGCTGCTTTTATATCTATATTACCAAATCCTACAGCACCGTTTGCAATAATTTTTATACTTCTTGAAAGTTTTGAAATAGTATCTGAATTAATAGGATCAGTAACAGAACTTAAAATTCCATCAAAATCTTTTGATCCATTGATAATTTCTTCTGCAGTATAAATTTGATCATTAGGATTAAGTTTGACATCAAACAACTTTTTCAATTTTTCTTCATTTTCTATTAAAAGTTTTCGAGTTACAAATATTTTTTTCATATTTAGAAGTTTTTGAGTTTATAGGGCTTGGGGCCACCAGTAAACCAATCTAAAAGTTCCACAGTATGTATTATGGGTATTTTTGTGCCTGTAGAAATTTGAGTCATACATCCAATATTTCCAGTTGAGATAAAATCTGGTGTAATTTTTTCAATATTTTTCACTTTGTTTCTTAACAAAGACTTAGCCATTTTTTGGTGGAGAATATTATATGTACCGGCTGAACCACAACATAAGTGGCCATCAGGAATATCTAATACTTCATTTCCAGTTTTAGAAATAAGTTCCTTTGGTTGATCATGTATTTTTTGACCGTGCTGCATAGAGCATGCGGAATGATAGGCAATTTTATATTTTTTTTCTTCATTTTTTTTTATATCTAATTTTAAATTTTCATCTAAATATTCAGTGATATCTTTTGTGAGTTCTGAAATTTTTTTTGCTTTTTTTTTCATTTCTTTATCATTTTTAAAAATATGACCATAATCTTTCAAAGTTGTGCCACATCCAGAAGTATTACTTATGATGGCATCTAATCCATTTAATAAATATTCTTCATGCCAGCTTTCTATATTTTTAACGAAAGATACTTTAGCTTTTTCTTTCTTTCCTAAATGATGATTTAGAGACCCACAGCATTCAATATCTGGCATTACGACTACCTCCACATTATGTCTATTAAGAAGTCTTATCGTTGCTTCATTTATTTCTGGAGATATAACTCTTTGTACACACCCGATTAATAAAGCGACTCTTGAGATTTTTTTTCCATTAAGTGGGCTATAAATTTTTTGCGTTTTAATTTTTTTTGATGGAATTCTGTCTGGCATTAAATTAAGTGAATTTTTTAAAAATCTTGGCATTAAAAAACTAAAAGGTTTAATAAATTTTGTTAAAATTGCTAAAGTTAAAAAAACTTTTGGTCTTGGTAAAACGAATGACAAAATATTTCTAAAAGTTCTTTCTATAAATGGCCTTTTATAAGTTTCCTCTACGTAATTTCTACCATGATCAATTAGGTGCATATAATTTACACCTGAGGGGCAAGTCGTCATACATGAATAGCAAGATAGACAGCTATCTATATGTTGTGCTATTTTTTTATTTGCAGGTTTATTATTCTCAAGCATATCTTTAATAAGATAAATTCGTCCTCTTGGGCCTTCTAACTCATCGCCATTAATTCCGTACGTGGGGCAAGTGGCGTTGCACATTCCACAATGAACACATTTTCTTAAAATAGTTTCACTTGTTTTATTTTCTTTATTTTCTAATTGCTTTTCTGTGAACGAAGTTTGCATTATATTCCTGAATACATTTTACCTGGGTTAAAAATCCTTTTTGGGTCAAAACTTTTTTTAATTTTTTCAGATATCTTATACTTAATGGGATCAATAGTAAAAATGTCAGCCGATGCTTTTAAATCCTCTTCTATCTTAATTATTGTAAAGTAACCTGAATGTTTTTGCGTGATGTCTCTAATTTCTTTTAAAATTTTTAAATTCAAGTTTTCAATTTGAAGCCAAATCAAACTTCCTCCCCAATCTATAAAATAATTTATATCATGAGCTTTTAATTTTTGTATCACGTTTACAGTTTCACTCATTGGAACAACAACCCTTAATAAATTATTTTTTGAGTTAGAGAATACCTCTAAATTTTTTGTTTTATTCCAAAATATACTAGACTGCTCATGCTCAAGTATTGAGTATTCATCTCTCAAAAGATTTAATTCTTTACATAACCTCGCTACTCTTTGATCAACGGAATTGGTGGGTCCCTCTACTCTTATTCCTATTAAGGCGCCCTTGTGAGTGAGATCATTAAAAACAAAATTTTTTTCAAAGTACTCAGGATAAAATACTCCACCAGATGGATCAGTTGAAGACGATAAAGCCGACCCCAAATATTCAATTGCTTTTTTTAAATGAGGATTGTTGATTATTAAAGTTTTGCTCATTTCTGGTTTGGGTAAAACTTTTATAGATAATTCAGTCAGTATGGAGAGAGTTCCAAAAGAACCAGATAGTAATTTACATAAATCATACCCTGTTACATTTTTTACAACTGTTCCCCCCGATTTTATTGTTTCTCCTTTTCCATTCAAACCTTGAAAACCTAACAAATGATCTCTAGCACTACCTACTTTAAATCTTCTTGGTCCTGCAAAATTACAAGAAATAACACCGCCGATAGTTCCTAAATTACTCTCCCCTTTAAATAAAAAACCAAAATCAATGGGCTCAAATGCTAGTTGTTGATCATTTTTATCTAATTCATTAATTATAGTTTTTAGTGGAGTTCCTGCTTTGGCTTTTATGTAAAGTTCTTCAGGTTTATATTCAATTATTCCTGAATAGTTAGACAAATTCAAAGTTTTTTCAGATTGAAAATTTCTTCCGATTTTATGCTTAGATTTTAATCCATTAATTTCTAAGGGAATGTTTTTTTTATAACAATTTTTTACAATCTGAGTGATTTCTTCTCTAGAATTAGGTTTAAAAATATTTTGATTAAAATCTTGGAATGTCTGGGAATTTTGTTTTTCCTCCATGGACATGAACCCTTCCTTCCTCAGCACATTTTCTAAGAATTGGATATACTTTACCAGGATTTAACAGAGAATTAGGATCTAGTGCTACCTTTATAGTTAATTGTTGTTGAATATCTTTATCGTTAAATGCTTCGCACATTAATTCACGTTTTTCTATGCCGACACCATGTTCTCCAGTTAATGCGCCGCCTACTTTAACACAATACTTCAGTATGTCTGCTCCAAATTCTTCACATTTTTTTAACGACTCTTTATTATTTGCATCAAACATAATTAAAGGGTGAAGATTTCCATCACCAGCGTGAAAAGCATTCGCTACAGGAAGATCATATTTTTTAGAAAGTCTTGTAATTTCTTTTAATACTTCTGCAAGTTTGCCTCTTGGTATCGATCCATCCATGCACATATAGTCTGGAGCTAGCACTCCACATGCAGGGAAAGCGGCTTTTCTTCCAGCCCAAAATTTTAACCTCTCTTCATTGCTTTTGCTTATTTTTAAACTTGAAGAATTATTTTTTTCAGAAATTTTTTTTACTTTTTCAATATATGCTTCGACTTCATGTTCTGTGCCATCAAATTCAACAATCATCATGGCTTCAGCATCTGTTGGGTAGCCTGCTTTTGAATAATCGTTTGTAGCTTTTGTTAATGCTTTGTCCATTATTTCCATTCCTGCTGGTATACAACCACCTGCAATAATTTCCGCAACACAATTACCAGCATCCTCAATTGTTGGAAAGCCAACTAAGGCCGCTTTAACAACCTCTGGAGTTTTTAAAATTTTTACTGTTACCTCGGTGATGACCCCTAACAAACCTTCTGAACCTGTCATTAAACCTAAGAAGTCATATCCTTCTGCATCCATAGCTTTGCCACCAAATCTAGTTATAGTTCCATCCATCAAAACAACTTCTATGCCTAATAAATTATTTGTCGTAGCTCCATACTTTAATGAATGTACTCCTCCAGAATTTTCTGCAACATTTCCTCCTATGGAGCACGCAATTTGGCTCGATGGATCTGGAGCATAATAAAAACCTTTATCTTGTACGGCTTGAGTTATTGCTAAATTAGTTACGCAAGGTTGAGTGACTACACATCTATTTTCAAAGTCTAGTTCTAAAACTTTATTAAATTTTCCCATAGCTAGAAGAATGCAATCCTGCAATGGTAATGATCCTCCTGACAAACCTGTTCCTGCTCCTCTTGGAACAACTTTAATTTTGTTTTCGTTACAATATTTTAAAATTTTACTTACTTCTTTAACTGTCTCAGGTAACACCACCATTAATGGCACCTGTTTGTAAGCAGCAAGAGCGTCTGTTTCATAAGGCTTAATCTCGTCAATATGTGAAAGAACATTTTTAGGATCTACTATTTTTTCAACGTCAGAGACAATCTGGTCTCTTCTGGATAAAATAGAATTATCAACTTTGGGCATTTGTAAACTACTCATACCAATACTTTATATTTTAAATTGTTTTTGGTCAAAACGCTTAAATGACCTACTTTAGCATTTTTCCAATTTTTTCTAGGGCTTTTTGAATATTATCCTGTGATGCAGCAAAGCTAAATCTAACATAATCTATTGATGTTTTTCCAAATGCTGTTCCAGGAACTATTGCTACTCCTGCTTCATGCATGCATTTTTTTGAAAATTCCGACCCGTTCATTCCTGTTCCTTTTACATTTGGAAATGCATAAAAAGCTCCACCGGGTAAACTACACGTTACTCCAGGTAAATCATTTAAACCTTTATGAATTAACTTACGTCTTTGATCAAACTTTTTCATCATTTCATGAATAGGGTCATCCGGACCATCAAGCGCAGCTATGCCAGCAAATTGTGATGGTGCATTAACACAAGAAAAACTATTTATTGCTAACTTAGTAATATGCGGAATTAATTTTTCTGGCCATACGCTCCAACCCATTCGCCATCCTGTCATTGAGTAAGCCTTACTCCATCCATCTAAAACAATTAATCTATCTTGTAGGTCTGGGTAGTTAAAAAACGTTGGCATTTCTTTGCCGTCATAAATTTGTCGACTATAAATTTCATCACTTAAAATTGCTACATGTGGATGTTTTTTTAATCCTTCAGCAAGAAAATCAATTTTAGATTTTTCAACAAAACTTCCAGTTGGGTTGTTAGGATTAATTAAAACAAGTAGCCTAGTTTTATCTGTGATTAGAGATAAAATTTTTTCTGGATCAAATTTTAAATCTTTATCTTCAGTTAAATCGTAAGGTACGGGTTTTGCGCCAGTGTAATTAATCATAGACTCATAAATTGGGAAACCTGGTGTAGGGTGAATTATTTCTGCACCCGGTTCACCAATCATTGAAATGGCAAAATACATTGTAGGCTTTCCGCCTGGCATTATCATTACTCTTTCAGGACTAATGTCTTTTTTATAAAGTAATTTAATTTTTCTTGATACAGCCTCTCTACATTCTAAAATTCCATTAGCTAAAACATATCCATGATGGCCATCATCAATTGCTTTTTTTGCTGCCTCCACTACGTGCTTAGGGGATTTAAAATCAGGCTGTCCTAAACCTAAATGAATCATTTCTTTGCCTTGAGCTTCAAGTTTTTTAGCTTCAGCTAAAATACTAAATGCAGACTCAGTTCCCAATCTTTCTAAGTTTTTTGCTAATTTCATAATTATATTTTTATAAATTTTTTAAATTACTCTTACAATCTTATCCATTGCATTACCGGTATGCAATTTTTGATTTATTTAATTCTTTGATGGTCTTACATCCTAAAAGTATCATATCTCTTCTAAGTTCATCTCTCATTCGTTTTAAAACTTGTTCAACTCCAGCTTGACCGCCTGCACCTAATCCAAATAAGAAGCCTTTTCCAAAACTGCATGCTGTAGCACCTAAAGATAAAGCTTTTAAAACATGAGTCCCTCTTCTTACTCCACCGTCCAATATTATTTCTAATTTGTCACCAACAGCATCTTTAATTGCTGGCAATTGATCAAAGGGAGATCTTGATCCATCAAGCTGCCTGCCTCCATGATTGGAAAGTAAAATTGCTGAAGCACCGATATCAACAGCTCGTTTAGCATCTTCCACTGACATCAAACCTTTTATTGCAAATGGACCGCCCCATCTTTTGATACAATATTCTGCATCTTTCCAACTCATTGCAGGATCATATTGTTCGTTAATATATTCCATAACATTCGTAGCTATACTGGTTCCTTTTTTTGTAAAAGCCTTAACATTAGCCATCTCAAATTTTTTATGGGTTAAATAATTAAACGTCCACTTTGGCCGTTTCATAAAACCTAAAATACTTTTTATATTTAGCTTGGGTGGTGTTGCAAATCCCCAATAGTGATCTCGTTCTCGATTGCCTGCAGTTACCGTATCAACTGTAAGACACATTGATTTAAAACCGGAACTTTTACATCTATCAATTAGATTATCCGTAAGTCCTTTTAATTTATGAATGTATATTTGAAACATTTTTGGTCCACCTGATATATTTGATATTTCCTCTATTGAAGAATTTGCCATTGTGGACATACTGTAAAAAGTTCCAAATTTTTCCGCTGCTTTAGCGCTAGCTATGTCACCTTCATGGTGAAAGAGTCTTTGCATTGCAACTGGAGACAAAAATAATGGCATATCTATTTTTTGACCAAAAACAGTTGTTGAAAGATCTGGTTCACCTACGCTAGCTAAAATGTTAGGAACCAAATCACATTTTAAAAACGACTCAGTATTTCTTTTTAAAGTAACTTCATCGTCTGAACCCCCATCAATATAATGAAAAATAGGTGCTGGAAGATTCTTTTTTGCTAATTTTCTAAAATCATTAAAACTATAACAATCGTTAAGTTTCATTATAGTTAAAAGTTTTTAGAGAAAGTGATTTGCTGGTTATCTGTTCCTGGATTAGTTGCTCCCCAATCATTATTAGAAATGTGGCTGTAACTATAACTTAATTTTGAATTTTCAAAAATATCTAGACCTAATTTAATTTCACTTTTAAACTCTAAAACATCACCAAGATCTTTGCCATCACCTTTTTCATAATAACCTGGAGCAAAACTTGGTAAAATTTTTAGTGGGCCAATTCCATATTGACCTTCAATTCCAGTGTAAAGATAAACTGAACTTTTGCCTGTCATAAATGCTCCAGTTACAGGCTTAAATTTTCCAAGAAAGGTATCTCTAAATAAATTTGGGTTTTTGTGTTCAATGCCAAACAAATTTGTTTGATCATCACCTTCTTTATCGATTAAATCAAATGTTCCAGTATAAAAAGAAATATCTTTATTTCCCTGATCAGCATTAACTACGTTTACGTTCCATAAAAAAGTAAATGCTAATAATAGAGCTTTAAATTTCATATCAAAAAATACAACTAAATGGTTAATTTGTACAGATGCCTTTATTAATTTCTTCTTCTTTTAAATAAGAAAAAAATAATAACCCCACCTAAAACTAGAGCTAAATATGGTAAAAACCATAGTATAAAGTTTTGCTTGTTTACTTGGGGCTTAAATACAATCCAATCTCCATATTTATCAGCCATAAACGCATAAATCTCTCTTTCTGTTTTTCCATCATTAATTAAATCTTTCACTACAAGTTTTATTGTTTGTGCAAAATCAGAATTTGAGTCAGCAATTGATTGTCCTTGGCAAACTAAGCATCTTAAATTTTTATGAATAGTATTTTGGTCAACTTTTTTTTCTTCACCATTAACTAAGCTAAAATTTAATAACAATATAATCATGAGTAATTTAAATTTCATAGTTAATTAATTATTTCTACAATTGAGTCATAATCTTCAGTAGATAATGGTCCCACAAATTTTTTTAAAATCATAAGATCTTTATTTACTAGAATACTCTCAGGAATTCCAAAAATACCGAACTTTACTGAGCTTTTCCCTAGTTCATCTTTAGTTAAAAAATCATAAGGATTTCCAAGTTCATTTAAAAACATTTCCGCTTGTTTTTTTTTGTCTTTGAAGTTTACACCAAGTAATTTTAAATTTTTCTCTTTAGATAATTGAATAAGTAGCGAGTGTTCCTGTCTGCATGGTAAACACCATGATGCCCAAAAATTTATTAATGTATAATTATTTCTTTTTAAATCTTCTTCTTTGTAAAATTTATTTTCATCAAAATATTCAAGACTTATATTAGAAATTTTTTTTCCAGTTAAAAAATTTGTTTTATAATTTGTATCTTTATTTAGGCCTATAAAGAATACTCCAATAATAAAAATAATAATTATAAAAATTGATATTTTAATTATATTTTGCATTTTGAAATAATCTTAAAAATCCACCTATAGTAATCATGATTACAGAAATCCAAATCCAAATCATAAGTGGTTTTTTTTGAAATTTAATGTTGTAATAATCTGATCTATCAATGTTGCTCATTGTCAAATAATAATCTTTTAAAACACTAGTTGTAATTGCAGCTTCATAAGTTAATGTTTGTGGATTTTCGTAAATTCTAATTTCAGGTTTTAAAATATTTTTTCTATTAGTTTTATTATTTTTAATTTCTAATGATCCAATCACAGCTTTATAATTCGAAAAATTTTCTGTTTCTAGATTTTGTAATTTTATAGAATAATTATCAAAATTTTTTGTTTCCCCTAACTTAATATTATAATCTTTTTCTATAGAAAAAATATGATTCAAGCCAATAAACATTATCAAAAATCCAAATGAAGCATGAGAGATTACTCTAGCAAAATCAGTTTTATTTTTTTTGAAAGATTTAAAGGCATCTATTAAAGATGATATAATTAAAAAGAGTGAAGATATAATAATTAAATTTGATAAAATACTATAACTTTTAAATAAAAAAATTATTAAAAAATTAATTAAAATAGATCCCAATAAAATAAGCAGATAATTTTTCAAATTATTAAATTTTTCTTTTATCCATTTTACTTTTGGCCCAATCGCCATTATTAGAAGAAATATAACTACAACTGGTATTATCACCACATTGTAAAAAGGTGGCCCGATTGAAATTTTATTTCCAGTAAGAACATCCGTAAATATAGGATATATTGTACCTAAGAGAACAGTAATTAAATAAAACATCATAAACCAATTGTTAACTAGAATAAATGTTTCTTTGCTGTTTGGATTTAAATCATAATTTTCTTTTTTATATTTTTTAAACAATAAGAAAATAGAAGAAAAAATCATTAACGTTAAAAATAATAAAATATAAATTCCTCTAGTAGGATCACTAGCAAAGGTATGAACTGAATTTAAAATTCCTGATCTAACAAGAAATGTTCCTGTCACACTTAAAATAAAAGTTAACAAACATAAGGTAATAACCCAAAAATAAAATAAACCTCTTTTTTCAAAAACAATAAGTGAATGCAAAAGAGCCGTCATAGCAAACCAAGGTAATAAAGAAGCATTTTCTACAGGGTCCCAGAACCAAAATCCTCCCCAACCTAGTTCATAATATGCCCAGATAGAGCCAACTAGAATTCCAAGTGTCTGAAAACACCAAGATATTAAAACCCAGTTTTTAATACTATGAGCAAATGCTGTTTGAGAATAATTAGTAATTAAAGAGGCCATCGCTGCTGAAAAATAAATTGATGACCCAACAAATCCTAAGTAAAGCAAAGGTGGGTGAATTGCTAGAGCTGGATCTTGCAAAATAGGATTCAAACCCAATCCTTCTTTAGGAATTGGCGATATGGCACTAAATGGATTTGAATTGAATAAAATAAAAAATAAAAAACCAAGTATTAAAATATTCTGAATTACTAATGTAAATATCCTATATTCTTTAGGATGGTTTTTAGTAATAACTAAAAATAAAAAGGAAAAAATTGTAAGAATAATAACCCATAATAATAAGCTTCCTTCATGATTTCCCCATGTCCCTGAGATTTTATAAAATAATGGTTTTAAGGTGTGTGAGTTTTGATAAACAGTAATTAACGAAAAATCAGAAACAATAAAACCTGCTATTAAAGTAAAAAAACAAATAATTATTAATGTGCTTTGAAGAGTGCTTATTTGATAAATTGTTTTAGGTATAAATTTATTAGATATTTTTAAACATCTTAAAGCTGAATAAATTATCACGAAACTTAAAAAAATATTTATAAATAATAATAAATTTCCAAAATTACTTAACATTTTGTTTCATTAAATTTTTCAGTTCAGGCGGCATATAATTTTCATCATGTTTAGCTAAAATTCTATCAGCGATAAAAAATGTTTTGTCCTGCAACTTGCCTTCGGCTACCACACCTTTTTCTTCAGAGAATAAATTGGGAACTGTGCCGCTATAACTAATTTTTAATTCATTTTTAAAATCTGTTATTGTGAATTTAATTTCTTCTTCACTAATAATTAAAGAATTTTTTTTTACCATACCTCCTACTCTTATTTTTTTTGAAAAATCTATATCTTGACTTGTCTTAATTTCAGTAGGTGACTTAAAATATAAGATATTTTTATTTAAAGATTTTAATATTATAAAAACAGCTATCAAAGATACTAATAACAGAACTGTTAAGAGTGTTGCTCTTTTTTTAGCTTTTTTTTGAAGCATTAACTGCTTTAGATTGTTTTACTGTGAGACGACAAAACTTGTGAAGCAATCTTTGAGTTTTCTACAACTGATTTTCTCTTTTCAACAGATAGCTCATTGATTTCTTTTGCAAATTCTCTTTCATATTTCTTAAGTGTTTTTTGAGTTTTATAAAAAACTATCCCACACGTAATAAATGTAATTGAAAAAGCAGCCCATACAAATAGACCGTAACCGTTCATATATAAAAAATTTTGAATCATAATCTTTTTAAGCTTTTTTTCTTCATTCTAATGATTTCTGTCTTATATTTCATTAGAAAAATTAACGCACAATACAACAACAACACAAAAAACATAAGCAATAATGGCATTAACATTGATGAGTGAATCGTGCTTGTTCCTGTTAATTTAATACTTGCGGGCTGATGGAGGGTATTCCACCAGTCAACTGAAAATTTAATTATTGGTATGTTAATTAAACCTATAATGGCAATTATACTTGATATTTTATTAGCTCTCTCATCTTTCAAGATAAATTTATGAGAGACTATGTAACCTATATAAAATAAAGCAAGCAGAACCATAGATGTTAATCTTGCATCCCACGCCCACCAAGTTCCCCAAGTCGGCTGTCCCCATAATGATCCTGTAATAATTGCTAAACAAGTAAACATTAATCCTATTGGTGCAATACTTTTAGTAATTATTATTAAATTTTTTGTTTTAAAAATAAAATTAGCTATAGAGAGTAAAGCTATACAAGTAAAGGAAGCTAAACCAATCCAAGCTGAAGGTACATGAACATACATAATTCTTACACTATCACCTTGTAAATAGTCAGGTGGAGAAAAAATTAATGCAAATGAAAGTGCAATTAAAAGTAAAATAAAAAATATAGAATTGATGAAACTAATTAGTTTTTCAATTAAGTAAAAAATATTGCTGGGATTTAATAAGCTAAACATAGTCTTTTAACTACTATAATATTATTTTTTTGGAAAGTTGTATTATAAGCCCAATTGAGAAAGGAGGGAGTTAAGTAAGGAAAATAATTCTCAATCAGGCTTAAACATAAGAAATATATCTGCCGTCTATGTCTTAGGTTTGGATAAAAAATGTTAAATTTTAGGCAGTAGTAATTAGTTTGAAATTTTATGATAACTAGCACCTTTTTTTCCTGAGAATATTTCTTCTATTAAAGGATGCCTGACTGGCTCTTTTGAAAGATCTAATAATAAATTTTGTTCTGAAACATATGCCTCATAAGTTACGTCATTACTCTCGGCTAATAAATGGTAAAATGGTTGATCTTTTCTAGGTCTAACTTCTTTAGGAATTGATTGGTACCATTCCTCAGAATTATTAAATTCAAAATCAACATCATAAATAACACCTCTAAAATCAAAATGACGATGTTTAACGACTTCACCTATAGAAAATTTTGCATTGTTGTTTTTAAGCATATTTAATAGTTAATAATTTTTATCTTAAAATCAATATCTAATTTATTAAAATATTATTATATGCTAATCTTTGTTTGTGAATAAGTCATTTTTAAAGTTTATTACTGATTTTGGCCCTCTACTAATTTTTTTTACCATTTACTATAAAAGTGGGAACAATCTTACTGTTGCGATTCCTCCTTTGATCATTGCAACTATAATAGCTGTAATTGTTATGTTTTTTGTTGAAAGAAAAATTCCTTATGTACCCTTAATTGGCGGAATTGTCATTTCACTATTCGGTGGATTAACTTTATATTTTGATAATCCTATCTTTTTGTACATGAAGCCTACTATTGTTAATATTATTTTTGCAGCTATTTTAATAATAAGCAAAATCTTCTTTGATAAAAATTTTTTAAAATTTTTTTTACAAACTGCATTTCAATTAAGTGAAGTTGGTTGGAATAAATTAAATTTTAGATGGGCTTATTTTTTTATTTTTTTAGCAATTTTAAATGAGCTTGTTTGGAGAACACAACCAGAAACAACTTGGGTAAACTTTAAAGTTTGGGGAATGCTTCCTATTACTTTTATTTTTACTGCACTTCAGCTTCCTCTAATCAACAGACATAAAATATGAAAAGTATTAGATTAGTAATAGATAATGGTGTTCAAAAAAAAGAGAAGGAAAAATTTTTTGTTAAAAAAGAACTTCAATGTATTTTAAATTTGTACGCAAAAATGGTCTCTAACGGTTCATGGAAGGACTATTCTTTTTCTTCAGGAATTAAAGAAGTTTCATTTAATGTTTATCAACGATCCTCGGACAAGCCTGTTTTGAGAATTTTAAAAAATCTGAAACCTAATTATTATAATGAAAAGTATTTAATTAAGGATAGAAATGGAAATACTCTAAAAAAATCGGAAAATCTTGATCAGCTAATTGATAAAACAAGTTGGAATAAATTAAGATTGGTTAAATAATTATCTTCTTTGGCCAAAAAGTCTAAGTAACATTATAAATAAATTAATAAAGTCTAAGTAAAGAGTTAAGGCACCCATCACTGCTTTCTTGCCCATTAATTCACCGCTGTCACTGGCCATGTACATGTTTTTAATTTTTTGTGTATCATAAGCAGTAAGACCAACAAAAATTAAAACTCCTAAGATTGAAATTACAAAATACATCATTGTAGATTTCATAAAGATATTAACTAGAGATGCAATTATAATTCCAAATAAACCCATCATTAAAAAAGAACCTAACTTAGTTAAATCTCTTTTTGTTGTGTAGCCGTAAATGCTCATTGCCCCAAATGTTCCAGAGGTAATAAAGAAAACTCTAGTGATACTTGCTCCCGTATACATTAAAAAAATTGAAGAAAGAGATGCACCCATAAGTGCTGCAAAAACCCAGAAAGTAGTTTGTGCTTTTGCTGCAGACATTTTTGCAATTCCAAAGCTCATATAAAAAACTACCGCTAGAGGAGCGAGCATTATAACCCACTTTAGTCCTGATGCATAAATTGAGTTTCCAAAACTTGTTAAACCTACGATCTCGCCTGTTCCTGAAGTTACAACAGCCATTTTGAAAAACGTTAGAGCTATTAAACCGGTTAATAAAACACCTGATGCCATATAGTTATAAACTTTTAGCATGTAAGCTCTTAAGCCTTGATCTATAATAGCTTCTGAAGCTGAAGAACGGACTGTCGATGTTTGTTTGTTAAAATCCATACAATATATATAAGTTTTTTTAAAAACTTTTCAATAGTCAAAAATTGACCTAAAAAGCTTAAATTAATATTAAAAATCTATGAAATATAAAAAATTAGGTACTACAGATCTAGATGTGAGTTTGATTTGTTTGGGCACAATGACATGGGGAACTCAAAATTCTGAAAAAGATGCTTTTGAACAAATGGACTATTCGGTCAGCAAAGGCATCAATTTTTTTGATACAGCAGAACTTTATTCGGTTCCACCAAATGCTGAATCTTACGGTAAGACGGAAAAAATGATTGGTAACTGGTTTGAAAAAAGAAAAAATAGAGAAAAAATTATTTTAGCTTCTAAGGTTGCAGGACCTCGTTGTGACTGGATTAGAAATGGAAAAAATAATTATAATGAAAAAAATCTTGGTGAAGCAATTGATGAAAGTTTAAAAAGACTAAAGACAGATTATATTGATTTGTACCAATTACATTGGCCTGAAAGATCTACAAATTGTTTCGGCATAAGAGAATTTAATATTAGTGAGGAAGAAAAAGAATGGAACAGCTTTGAGTCTATTTTACAAGCATTAGATAAATATATTAAAAGTGGAAAAATTAGACACATAGGAATATCTAATGAAACTCCTTACGGACTATCAAAATATTTAGAACTTTCAAAAAGTAAAAATTTACCTAGAGTGATGTCAGTACAAAATCCATATAGTCTTGTTAATAGGACATACGAAATAGGTATGTCAGAAATTTCGATTAGAGATAGATGTGGTTTACTTGTTTATTATCCCTTAGCCGCTGGCGCACTTTCAGGAAAATATAGAGGAGGGCAAATGCCAAAAAATTCTAGAATGGCCCTTTTTAAAGGTTGGGAAAGAATGATCAATCCTCTAGCAATGAAAGCTTATGATGAATACTATAAACTTGCTAAAGATAACAACATGACAATGGTTCAGTTAGCACAATCATTTGTAAATTCCAGACCATTTGTAACGAGTAATATTATTGGGGCCACAACTATGGAACAATTAAAGGAAAATATAGAGTCTATCAATATAGAATTATCGGATGAGATAATGGAAAAAATTAATTTAATACATAATAACAATCCTAATCCTTCTCCTTAATTGAACCCATTGAAATAGCTAATTTTTAGTATAAAAATAAATTTATGTTATTTAAAAAAATTTTTGTAATTGTTACCGTTACTGCATTTTCCCTAAATGCATTTGCAAATACTCCAAGATCAACTGGAAAATATAAAAACTGGGAAAGCTTTGTAGCAGAAACCGATAAAGGAAAAATTTGTTTTGCACAAACTGTGCCAACTAAAAGAGCACCAGCGGCTATTAAAAGAGACAAATCAAAATTATTTGTAACCTTTAGACCTACTGAAGATATAAAAGATGAAGTAAGTATAACTAGTGGACATGATTATAAGTCCTCTACTGTTACGGCTAGGTCAGGAAAAAGAAAATATTCATTTTTTTCACAAAAAAGTTTTGCTTGGTTGCTAGATGACCAAGAAGAGAAAAAATTTATTAAGCTTATGCAAAAAGCTACTGATGTAATTGTTAAAGCAAGAACTACGAATGGGGCGGAGACAACTGATCACTATTCAATGATGGGCTTTACTAAAGCTTATAATACAGCAAAAAAAACTTGCGGTTAAATGAAAAAAATTGTTTTAGCGTACTCAGGGGGATTAGATACCTCAATAATCTTAAGATGGCTTCAAGAAAATTATAAAGCAGAAATAATTGCTTATACATCTGATATCGGCCAAGAAATGGACGAAAAGAAAATAATTAGAAATGCCAAAAGATTAGGTGTTAAAAAAATTATTATAGAAAATTTAAAAAATACATTTGTAAAAGATTACGTATTTCCAATGATTAGAGCTCATGCAGTTTACGAAGGCGTTTACTTATTAGGTACATCCATCGCTAGACCTTTGATAGCTAAAAGACAAATCGAAATTGCAAAGAAATATGGAGCTTACGCTGTTTCACACGGTGCAACTGGAAAAGGAAATGATCAGGTAAGATTTGAATTGGGTTATGCTTATTTTGGAAAAAAAATAAAAGTAATTGCCCCTTGGAGAGAATGGAAATTACAGTCTAGAACAGATTTGATTAAATACGCAAAAAAAAATAATATTCCAATACCAAAAGACAAAAAAGGAGCGCCACCCTTTTCGATCGATGATAATATTTTTCACACCTCTACAGAAGGAAAAGTTTTAGAGCATCCAAAAAATTCTGCACCTGAATTTATTTTTCAAAGAACAGTATCTCCAGAAAACGCCCCAAATAAAACAACCAGAATTACTATTAGTTTTAAGAATGGCGATCCAATAGCGATTAATGGAAAAAAATTAAGTCCTGAAAAATTGCTAAATAAATTAAATGAGGTAGCTGGTAAAAATGGGATTGGAAGAGTTGATTTAGTTGAAAATAGATTTATTGGAATAAAGTCTAGAGGCGTGTATGAGACACCAGGTGGAACTATTTTATATTCTGCCCATAGAGCAATAGAATCTGTAACGCTTGATAAAGAAACAGCTCATGCAAAAGAAAAGATTATGCCGGCATATGCTGAGCTTGTTTATAATGGTTATTGGTTTTCTAAAAAAAGAATTAAACTTCAAAAAATTATTGATAAGAAAAGAAATCAAGTGGCAGGCGATGTTATTCTGGGTTTGTATAAAGGCAACATTACAATTTTGTCGAGAAGAACAAAAAATAAGGCTTATTCTCTAAAAAAAGTTTCTTTCGAAGAAAACAAATCATTTAATAAAACAAAAATTGAGAATTTTATTAAACACCATTCAAAACAGTTAAATAAAGGATAAATCTCTGATATTGTTTTGATAATGAACGCAGCGATTCGAAATATTCAATTAGTAGCAGTAGTTATAGTTTTGCTATCAACAATAGTAGCTTTTCTTTTAGAAATTATAAAAATGTACGAAACACAAACTGTTACTTTAGCTGATTTACTTTTAATGTTTATTTATATTGAAGTGATAGGTTTAGTTAGATCGTATTGGGAGTCTAGAGCGGTTAGAGTTATATATCCTCTAGTAATCGCAATTACTGCTTTATCAAGATATATAATTTTACAAGATAAAGAATCTGATCCAACTAATTTAATTTATCTAGCAAGTGCAATTTTAATCGTCTCTCTTGCAACAGTGGTAATAAGATTTAGAAGAAGTAAGTATTTAAAAATAGATAACGATAAATCTAACGACCTTTAAAACATTCTAAAGTATTTTTTAATAAACAAGCAATAGTCATTGGGCCAACTCCACCAGGTACAGGCGTAATAGCTTTAGCTTTTTCTTTAACAGTTTCAAATTGAACATCTCCGATTATTTTATCTCCCACTTTATTTATGCCTACGTCGATGACGATCGAATCTTTTTTAACCCAATCACTTTTAACTAGGTTAGGAACGCCGACTGCTGCCACAAGAATATCTGCTTTCAAACACTCTGTTTTTAAATCTTTTGTTTTTGAGTGAACAATAGTGACAGTACAATTCTCTTTTAAAAGTAATTGAGCCATTGGTTTTCCGTTTAAATTAGACCTTCCAATTATAACCGCATGTTTTCCTGATAAATTCGGTTCAATTTTTTTTATCAAAAGCAAACATCCTAAAGGCGTACATGGAACTGTCGCATTATAGCCTGAAGAGAGATTCCCAACATTAATAGGGTGAAATCCATCTACATCTTTTAAGGGATTAATAGCATTAATAATTTTTTCTTTATTTATTTGAGGTGGAAGCGGTAATTGAACCAATATTCCTGAAACAGCTTCATTATTATTAAGTTCTTTAATTTTTTTTAAAACTTCTTGTTCTGAAACATCTTTAGAATATTTTACGACCTCTGAATTAATTCCTACTTCTTTAGCGTTCTTTTCTTTGTTTTTTACGTAAATCTGACTTGGTTCAAAATCACCAATTAATATTACTGTTAGACCAGGAACTTTATCATTTTTTGATTTCAGTAACTCAATTTCTGTTTTAATATCGTTTCTTAATAACTGTGCTTCTTTCTTTCCATCTATAATCATATTTAAAATAAGGCTGGAGCGAACATTTCAAAGACAAAGTTTCTTAAAAACATTAACCCTAAAATAAGTATTACTGGTGAAATATCTATTGACCCTAGATTGGGGAGATATCTTCTAATAAAATTTAATGCTGGACTTGTAAGTTTATAAGAAACTTCAAGGACAGAATAAACAAATCTGTTATCGGTGTTAAGAATATTAAATGCTACTAACCAACTGATAACAGCATTGATTATTAATATCCAAATATAAAGACTAATTATGTTGTCAAATAATATTAAAACCGACTTCATCCATTTTTCTCCACATAAACCGATGTGCTTGGAAAAGCAAAAGAAGCTTTATTTTTTTCAACAATATTTTTAATTTCTAAGGCAAGGGTGTCTTTTACATTAAGCCATTCTTGGAATTGTTTAGTTTTTGTAAAACATATTAACCTTATGTCTATAGAGCTTGCAGCAAATTGATCTATCTTAACTGAAAGCATGGTGTTTTCAGATTTTACAAAGTCATTGTTTTTTTTTATGTAATCTTCAATTTCATTTTTGATATTTTTTAATTGTTCGCCCGTAGTTCTATACTCCAATCCAATCATCCAATTAATTCTTCTATTTGTAGTCTGCGTGTTATTAATCACGGCATTCTCAGCAAATTGAAAATTAGGAATTGTCGCTTGAGATTTGTCAAATCGCCTAACAACGGTTGACCTAAATCCAATACTTTCAACAGTTCCTTCAATAACACCGTCAACATAGATCCAATCACCAACTTGAAATCTTCTTTCTACCAAAACTAATATACCAGAAATTAAATTTTTAAATAAATCTTGAGCACCTAAAGCTACAGCAACCCCAAATAAACCTAATCCAGCAATGATTGGGCCTATCTTAATTCCCCAAAGTTCAAGCACTGCTGCGAGACCTAAAATAAAAATTAAAACTTTTATTGCTTTAATAATCCAGTTGATTAAATCCTTAGAAAGTAATCCTCCAACTGATTTTATTACTGCAGATAAAGGGCCTATAATTTGATGAAAAGTCCAAAATATTAAGACAGTAATTAAAGAGCGGTTAATTGTTTCTAAAAACTCTGCTGCCTGTGTTTCAACTGTTAAATAACTTGTTGAAACAAAAAATCCTAAAACAACTGGAAAAAATTTTGCTGGCCCTTCCATTGAAAAAACCAGAGAATTATCAAAATTGTTTGTTGTCTTTGATACATAATTTTCTAAACGTTTAACTACAAACTTAGAAAAAACACCTCTTAAAAATAAAAAAAATAAGAAAATTAATAACGCAATAATTATCTCAGAAATATTAACGCCAGAAATTCCTTTTTTCCAAACATCAAAAAATAAACTTTTAAAATTTTGTAATACTTCCATTTTATTATACTTTCAGTTTCATTATTTCCTCACCAGGTTCAAAAATTTCTAATTTTTTCCAACCTTCATTCTTTAATACACTTAAAACTTTTTCACTTATACATAATACTCTAGACTCTGTCATCAAGCCATTGAGTCCGTATTTTTTTACTATTTCAACAAAGCTTTCAGCGCTTCTCTTGGAGTAGATATAAATTACGTCAGGAGGGTGATTTTTTATTATAATATTGTTTTCATCATTAAGGTCAGTAATTTTTTCTGAAGTATAATTAATGATTTTATCAACCTGATGACCTTCTTGCTTGAGTTCTCTATCTAAATTTGAAGAAATATTATCACCACAGAAATAAGCGATTAATTTTTTTTTATCTATTTGATCTGAATTTAAAATAATATTTTTTAAGGCATTGACTGTCCCTCCTGCAGAAATTGTATTATTATAACCAGATTGTCTTACAATTTTTTCAGTTAAAGACCCAACGCAGAAACAAATCTTGCTCTTATCACTATTAATCAATTTTAAATTTCTAATCGCATTTGCGCTTGTAAAAATAAACGCATCATATTTTTTGGCATCAGTAGGATCTATTTCAGCTGCAGATATTTTTAGGGTTGGAATATGAGTAATTTTGTGACCAAGAGAGAAAAATTTTCCCATTAAATCTTCCGCATCAATTAATGGTCTAGTTATTAGAATATTCATTTTTTTTTAAATTCTTTTCCTGCAAGATTTAATAATTTTTTCCCAACTAATCTACCAATATTAATTGCATCTGTATCCTGACCTGTTATTTGATGCTCAAAACTAGTAGAACCAGAGTCTGAAAATAATTGTGCTTGTAATTTGAGATTATTATTTTTTATTATTGCTAAACCTCCTATTGCGGTTTCGCAATCACCCCCTATAACTTGAAGCATTTTACGTTCAGCTTTTGCACATAATTCAGTGTCTGAGTCATTAATGTTCTTTAAAAAATTTTTTATTATTTCATCATTTTTTTTACACTGCACTGCAATAATTCCTTGCCCTACTGCCGGTAAAACTTCTTTTGTTTCAAATAATATGCTTATTTTATTATTTAATTTTAAACTTTTAACTCCTGCTGCAGCCAGAATTATTCCGTCTAACTTTCCTTCTTCAAGTTTTTGAATTCTAGTATCAATGTTGCCTCTAATATTAACGACGGTTATATTTTGATTAATTTTTTTAAGCTGTAGTTCTCTTCTTCTAGAGCTTGAGCCTATAACTATTTTATCTTTTAGATCCTCTAGGCTTTTAATTTTATTACTTATAATAACATCTCTAAAATCATTTCTCTTTATATATGCACCGATAGTTAACTTATCATTTTCGACTGACTCCATGTCTTTTAAGGAGTGCACTGCTATATCGATATCACTGTTTATTAAATTTTCTTCAATTTCTTTACAAAATAAACTTTTACCACCGATCTTGGACAGTCTTATATTTTGATTGATATCTCCAGAAGTTTTGATCGCTTTAAAATTAATATTCTCTTTTTTCAGCTCTTTATTTTCTTTGAGTAAAAGTTCTTTAACCTTTGCTACGTATGCTAAAGAAAGCTTGCTACCTCTGGCTCCAATTGTAATTTTAGTCATTAATTGATTATATATTTGATAGATCTAATTTATACTATTTAAAAATTTAAATGCAGACTATGACGAAAAAAATAACTTTTTTAGGAATTGAAACAAGCTGTGATGAAACTGCGGCGGCGGTTATTAGAGAAAATAACAATGGTACAGCGGATATTTTATCTAATATTGTTTCTAGTCAAATTGAAGAACACAGGAAATTTGGGGGAGTTGTGCCTGAGTTAGCTGCAAGAGCTCACCTAGAAAACATTGAGTACATTATTGATACAGCTTTAAAAGAAAGTAAAATAACTATTAAGGAAATAGATGGTGTTGCAGCAACTGCTGGACCTGGTTTGATAGTTTGTTTAACTGTTGGTCTAAATATTGGAAAATCAATAGCGGCTTTTTCTAATAAACCCTTTATCGGTGTTAATCATTTAGAAGGTCATGCATTAAGTCCTGGGCTACAAGAAAAAATTAAATTTCCATATTTGCTTTTATTAATATCTGGAGGTCATACTCAATATTTAATAGTCAAAGATATAAATAAATACGAACAATTAGGTACAACAATTGATGACGCGCTAGGCGAAGCATTTGATAAAACTGCAAAAATGTTAGACTTAGGATATCCAGGTGGACCTAGTGTGGAAAAATTTGCAAAGTTAGGTGCTAAAGACTCTGTTAAGCTACCAGAACCAATTATAAACCGTGCTGGATGCAATTTATCTTTTGCGGGTCTAAAGACTGCTGTTTTAAGAGAATCAAAAAAAATTAACGGGGAAGATAGATTAAAATATAATTTAGCTGCCTCATTTCAAAACACCATTAATAAAATTCTTTATAAAAAAACTAAAGTTGCAGTAGAAATGTTTAGAAAAAAAACAAAAAAAGAAAATTTTCAATTAATAGTAGCTGGTGGTGTTGCGGCTAATGAGTCTATTAGAAGTAATTTATTTGACCTATCCAAAAAGATGAGCTTTAAAATTATTTATCCTGATTTAAAATTTTGTGGTGATAATGCAGCTATGATTGCGTGGGCGGGCATACAAAGATTTAAAAAAAATTTAATTGATGATGTTGATGTATCAGCTAAATCACGATGGCCTTTAGATAAAGATGCTCCATATATGAAAGGGCCAGGATTAAAATTATAATGCATTACTGGTTAATGAAATCTGAACCTGATGTATGGTCAATTGATCAACAAAGAAAAGCTGGTAAAAAAGGTGCTGCTTGGGATGGTGTTAGAAATTATCAAGCGGCTAATAATTTAAAAAAAATGAGGGTTGGCGATTTATGTTTTTTTTATCATTCAAATATTGGAAAAGAAATAGTAGGTGTTGTAAAAGTAATCAAAAAAGCATTTGTTGATAAAACAGACAAAGAAGGAAGATTTGTTGCCGTCCAAGTTATGTTCAAAGAGGGTCTAAAATACCCAGTAACACTGGAAAAAATTAAAAAAACAAAGGCTATTTCTCATTTACCGCTTATTAAACAAAGTCGGCTTTCAGTCATGCCTATAGATTTTAAAAGCTGGAAAATTATTTATAAGATGGGTAAAATAAGTCCTAAATAGGGGAGATTGTGGCTAAAAAGAAAAAAACAAAAAAGAAATCAAAAAAATCTAAAAAGACTAAAAAACAGAAGTTTAGAAAAGTTAGGGTAATTAAAAAGAAAAATAGAAAAGTAAAAAAGGCTAGAAAAATAAAAAAGAAGAAGAAGAAATTTAAAAAAAAAAGAAATAAATCTAATAAAGTTAAAAAAGTTAGAAAGATAAATTTTAAATCTCCTAAATTAATTGAAGATAGTGATGGAAACTCAATTATAAAAGTTTCTGATAGCTGGGATAAACACGCCTACGTTAATAAATCAAAATACCAAAAAAAGTATAAACTTTCGATTAAAGAAAATGACAAGTTTTGGGCTAAAGAAGGAAAAAGAATTACTTGGATAAAAAAATATTCAAAAATTAAAGACGTTAAATATAGTAAAGATGATGTAAAAATAAAATGGTATCATGATGGAACTTTAAATGCATCTGCAAATTGTATCGATAGACATTTAAAAAAGAACGCAAGTAAAACAGCTATTATTTGGGTTGGTGATGACCCGGCAGATTCTAAAAAAATTTCCTATAAGGAATTACACCAAAACGTTTGTAAGGCAGCAAATGGACTAAGAAGTATCGGTGTTCAAAAAGGTGACAGAGTAACTATTTATTTAACAATGATACCTGAGCTTGCTTACGTAATGCTTGCCTGCGCAAGAATCGGCGCTGTTCATTCTATAATTTTTGGTGGTTTTTCACCAGATTCGATAAGCACAAGGATTAATGATTGTGAGTCTGATTATTTAATTACGGCTGATGAAGGAGTTAGAGGCGGAAAAATAATACCTCTAAAAAAAATTGCAGATGAAGCATTACTGCAATGCCCTAATGTAAAAAAATGTGTGGTTATTGAAAGAACAGGCAATCAAGTTAATTGGAACAATGAGAGAGATATTTCTTACAAGAAATTGGTTTCATCTGCCCCCACTAAATGTGAGCCTGAAGAAATGGGAGCGGAGGATCCACTTTTTATTCTTTATACATCTGGATCAACAGGAAAACCAAAAGGTGTTTTACATACTACTGGCGGATACATGGTTTACGCATCTATGACACATCAATATATTTTTGATTATAAGCCCCACGATATTTATTGGTGTACTGCTGATATCGGTTGGGTTACAGGACACAGTTACATTATTTATGGTCCTTTAGCTAACGGAGCCACAACAATAATGTATGAGGGAGTTCCAAATTATCC
>JBJLEC010000007.1:0-33925 GCA_045566115.1 Candidatus Pelagibacter sp.
TCAATTCTTTGTTGTACTTCTTCGTAAGACTCTCTTTGATGACTTAGAACATATTTTTCAAGACTTTTAATTTCTAATTCTTCTCTTGTTCTAAACTGATCTATTTTTTTCTCTAATCTAATTTGTTCTAAAAAATTTCTTTGTTTCTCAGCTCTTTCTTTTCTTAATTCGGCTTGTTCTGATCTTATAAATTTTTGTAGATCTATTTTTCTTTCTCTCTCAAGCTTTTGTTCTTCTTTAAGCTCAGTTTTTTTGGTCTTTAAGGCAATTTCTCCTTCTTGAATTAATTTTCTTTGAGCTTCTTTTTTTTCATTTTCCATCTGCTTTATTTTTAGCAGTTTTTGTTTTTCTCTCTCTTCAATGATTACTTTTTTAATTACTGAAAATTTATTTAAAATACCGTTAAAAAAGTTTTGTAAAAATTGATCTAGATTAAAATTAAATCTTACCAAAGATTTAATTTTATCATTAAACCGTAAAAAACTTGAAACAATTGCTCTTGTTTTCCGATTTGATTTTTTTTTCGATTTTATTTTTATTATTTTTTTTACTTTAATTTTAAACTTACGCCTAGGTTTTTTAATTACTTTTTTTCGTTTTTTAAACTTAAATTTTTTATTAATTAATTTTCCTCTCTTATTTTTTAATCTTCGAGAAGGATGTTTTTTAGATTTTTGATTCTTTTTTTTAAAAGATTTTTTTTTCTTTTTTTTCATGCCTGATTCTTATTTAAATATCAGGTTTTATAAATATAATCTCGTGTTCTATGGGCTGCTTGAAAGTTCTTCACAATTTGCAACTGAAAAACAACTAAGTCTCTATATCTAAAAGCTGCACAAACACTTGACATGTAAAATTCCCACATTTTTACAAATTTTTCATCAAATAAATCCTTTACCTCTTTTTTTTTATCTAAAAATCTTTCTAACCAACTTTCTAAAGTTTTATCATAATGTCTTATAAGAGTTTCACTATCAGACACAATTAATCCAGTTTTTTCAATTGGTGTTATGATTTGGCTAAATGAAGGACAGACGCCGCCAGGGAAAATATATTTGTTTATAAACTTATTTGGGGGTGTCGGCTTGTCTATTACTCCAATAGTATGAAGTAAAAATATTCCATCATTTTTTAAAAGATTATTCATTGATTTAAAAAATGTGTTGTAAAATTTTTTACCTACATGCTCAAACATTCCTATAGAATAAATCCTATCATAATGTCCTTTTACTTTTCTATAATCAATAAGTTCGAAGTTTACCTGATTATCTAAACTAAGATCTTTGGCTTTTTGTTTGCAATATTTAATTTGATTTTTACTTAATGAAATTCCGGTAACTTCACAGTTTTTTTGTTTTGCAATTTCAAAAGCCATACCACCCCAACCACATCCAACTTCAAGAATTTTTTGACCATTTTTAATATCTAGTTTTTTAACAATATGATCAATTTTATTTTGCTGTGCTTCTTCTAGAGATTTTGTGTCTTCTTTCCAATATGCACATGAATAAAGTCTGTGTTTACTATCTAAAAAGATATCATAAAGCTTTTCCCCTCGTTCTCCCCCGATATCATAGTGATGCTCTATATTTTTTTTAGATTTACCAGGAAAATTAAAATTTGTCAGATATCTACAGAATTGATAAATTCTTTTTGTTATTGCACTAACAGTAGATATTTCATCTCTTCCAAGGTTTTTAATTAAATCCATTAAAAATTCTTTTAATGTTGCGTTCTCAATAATAATATCATTTCTCATGTAAGCTTCAGGAAACTCTAGCTCAGGGTCAATTAATAGTTTCCAATTGAGATTCTTTTTTAAGAGTTTAAGAGTTATTGGATTTTCTTTTCTAGGATTACCACAAATGTATTTTTGACCATTTGCATCTATTAAAATAATTCCGTTTTCTTTATAAATCTTTGTTAATACTCTTGCTAAAATCATAATTTAAGCTGCTAGATTTTTTTCAGATATAAATTTTAGATTATTTAATTTATCTACTAGCTCCTTTTGTTTTTCCTTAGTTAATAAAATTAATGGTGGCAAAATATTTTTATATTTCTCATCTCTAACTGCTAAAAAACTATGCAAAGCAGATATAAGATTATATCGATCAAATGTTTCCCTAACATTAATTAATTGTTGATTTTTAGTTTGTGCAATTTTATTTTCAAAATCATCAAAAACTTTTCTTGCCAAAGAATGTGTTACATTTGTTATAGCTGAGATACAGCCAGAACAACCAAGCTCTAATCCTTTCAAAAGTTTCGCTTCAGACCCTGGAAATATTAAAAAATTAGGTAATCTTAAATTTTCAAATAAATTGTATGAGGAGTCTTTGCATCCTATAATATTATTAGGAAAATTTTTTACAAGTTTAGTAACAGCTTCTGCTGAAAATTTATATCCACTTAATTTTTCAAAATTATATAAAATTATTTTCATTTTAGGCAATGCTTTTATTAATTTTGAGTAAAAATCAAAAACACCTTCGTCAGTATTTCCTTTATAATAAGCTGGGGGCATTATAAGAAATTCCTTAAAATCATATTCCATTGCATACCTAACTAAATCTATATTTTCATTTAGTGAATTACTTCCTGTTCCTATAAAAAATTGTTTTCTTAACTTGTGACTAGCTATCTTAGCTATAAGTTCTTTTTTTTCAGAAGTAGATATAAGTTGACTTTGACCTGTTGAGCCAAAAAAGAAAACCCCGTGTAAACCATTTTTTATTGTGTCACTTGCATGAGATATTGTTGCCTCAATATTTATGGTGCCGTTTGAATTAATAACACTTAAACCCGCAGCATATACTCCTTTTTTAATCATAATCTTACCTAATTTATTTCGTCTAAGTTATATTAATAAAAATAAAAATGAAAGTTTTAGTAATACAACCAAAAATAGGTATGGGAGATATGGTTATTTATTTGCCATATATTCATGCTATTTCTAAAAAATATCAAACTCCTGTATCAATTTTAGTAAAGAAAAATTCTCGAGCAAAACAATTGCTTGTTGACGATAAACATATTAATGAAATAATTATTTTAGATAGATCAAATAACAATAAAGGAAGCCACGATGGTTTATTTGGTTTTTTAAAATTGAGTAAAGAGCTAAAACAACGTCAATTTGATAAGGTCTTTATTTATAATGGATCTTTAAGATATTTATTAATTTCAAAATTAGCAGGAATAAAAAGTATTTCTCAATATCCTTTATTTAGAAAAAAAGACAATATTGTAACATCGGCTAAAATATTCACTGAAAATGAGTTAAGTAATATAGTGTCTACACAGCCTGAGCTTCATGTAAATAATGATAAAGATAAAAAAATTCAAAGCAACTTGTCTAAAAATATCAAACATATATGTTTAGGTATTTCTGCTAGCGGCCCTACAAAGCGATGGCATATTAAAAACTTTATTAAATTATGTGTTCAAATTAATGAAAAAAAACCATCAAAATTTTATCTAGCGGCAGGTCTTAATGATCAAGATTTAATTCAGGAAGTTTTAAATTCTAAAATAGGTAAAAATTGTATTTCTTTTAAAGATTTAAAAATTAACGAAACGCTTCCTATAATTAAAAACTGTGATCTTTATATTGGAAATGACACTGGCTGGCTGCACATTGCATCCGCATTGGGCATTAAATGTATCGCTCTATTCATGGATAGCCCTGTTCAAGCTTATGGTAAATACTCTAACAATATACATGTTATTATTCCTGAAGGAGAAACTGAAGAAACTACTACTCATGATACTTTAGGGGCTGAAAAAATATCTTTTGAAAAAGTTTTTGATAAATCTATTAAATTAATAAATTAAGCAAAATCAGATTTTAAAATTTTCTCTTTAGCCTCATTAACCAATTGGCTTAATCTTTCTGTTTTTATATCCCTATTCATGTCAGGATGTATTTTTTTCTGAAGCTGATTAACCGCTTTTAAAACTTCTTCTTGGGAACATCCTTTTTTTAAACCTAATAGTTTATAAGCCTCATCAATAGAAATATTAGATGAGCCTTGGGCCTGTCCGAAATTTCCTTGTGAGAATCTACCAGAATTTTTTAAGTATTGGATTAGTCTCCATAATTGAAGAACTTGAAGGGCTGTTAAACCTTTAATTTTTAAACCACTTAAAATAACAAACAAAAAAGGCAAAGAAAAAATATACTTACCACCTATAGTGAGTATTGTTGCCAATATTAACGAAAGATAAACCGTGAATTTTTTTATATGTGTTACGATCTTTTTAGAACTAGTACGTGCAAACCAGTTTAAAAATAAATAAACAATGACAAAGATGCATATTCCTAATAAAAACAAATTCATATAATTTCCTACTATGAATATACCAAATCTAAAAAAAATAAAGAGTGAGAAAAAGTATCACAATATTATCGTAAAAGATGAGTATGCCTGGGTAGACCAGCCCGATATTCTTGAAGTTTTAAAAGATGCAAATAAATTAAATCCAGAAGTAAAAGACTATATTAATGCTAATAACAAAATCACTGATGAATATTTTAATGATACAAAACTTCTGCAAAAAAGTTTATTTACAGAAATTAAATCTAAAATCAAACTTGATGACACTTCCTTAAAGTTTAAAGACAAGAAATATTATTATTGGGCTAAAACTGAGGCAAAAGGAAATTATGGTAAAAAAATTAGACAATTAATTGATGGTTCAAAACCGGAAGAAATATACTTTGATGGGGATGTAGAAAAAAAAAATTATGGATCAGAATATTTTGGTATCGGATCGGTAAGCATATCTCACTGTGATAGGTACATGGCTTACTCCTTAGATCTCAAAGGTTCGGAGTATTATACAATTTACCTTAGAGATTTAGACTCCAATAAAAATGAAAAAGATATTATTGAAAATACTAGCGGTGGAATCACTTGGTCGCTAGACAGTAAAAGTTTTTTTTATTCAAAACTAGACAAGTTCCACAGGCCTAGACAAATCTTCAAACACATTATAGGCACGACAGTTAAAGAAGATAAACTAATATTCGAAGAAAAAGATGAAACATTTACATGCTCTATTAGCCTTACTTCAGATGAAAATTTCTTTGTCATTTCAACGTCTGACCATATTACAACCGAAGAACATTTCTTTCCCTCCAATACGAACGAAATAAAACCAGTTTTATTTCAAAAGAGAGTAAAAGATGTTCGATACTCTATCGATTCCTGGAAAGGATTTTTTTACGTTCACACGAATGAAGATGCTAGAGATTATAAGATTTTAAAGTGTAAGGTTGAACAGATTGATAAATTAGAAATTTTTATACCAGCTAAAAAAGAAACAGTTATTGGTGGTCTTGATTTCCTAGATGAATATATTTTAAGAGGTGAAAAATCTGACGCTATTCCTAAATTGTATGTAAGAAATATTAAAACAAATCATGAAGAAGAAATAAAAATTTCAGATGAAGCTATTGGTGTTCCTGGAGCTTCTTTAATGCAAAAAAATACAAATACAACAAAAATTAGAGTGGGCTGGGAAAGCATGGCTACTCCAGGTAAAATTTATGAATATGATATTATCACTAAAGAAAAAAAATTAGTAAAAGAAACTGAAATTCCATCAGGACATGATCCGGATAAATATGTTGTCGAACGTATAAAAGCAAAATCTCACGATGGAAGAATGATACCTATTAGTTTAGTAAGATTAAAAAACTCTAAACAAGATGGAAAATCTAAAGTTTTGCTTTATGCTTATGGAGCTTACAAACATAGTGTTTCTCCTTCTTTTAGTGCTTCAAGATTTTGTTTGGTTGATCGGGGAATCACATTTGCAATTGCTCATATTCGAGGTGGTGGTGATCTTGGTGATGTATGGCACGAAGAAGGTAAAAAAAAATTAAAAAAAAATACTTTTTTAGATTACATCGCGTGTGCAAATCATTTAATTGAACAACGTTACACTAGCAAAGGTGGTATTTGTTTTTATGGTGGTTCGGCCGGAGGACTTACTGGTGGCGCCGTTGCAAATATGGCTCCGGATTTGTTTTTTTCTATGTTACTTCTTGTTCCATTTGTTGACACGATGACAACTATGCTTAACGAAAAATTACCCTTAACACCCGCTGAATGGGAATTGTGGGGAAACCCTATAAAGAATAAAGATTACTTCGAATACATTCTTTCCTACGCACCATATAATAATATTGAAAAGAAAGATTATCCTCCAATGCTTATTACTACTTCTTTGTTTGATAATCGTGTTCTTTATTCGGAACCTGTAAAATATATTGCTAAACTCAGAGAAATCAAAACAGACAACAACATTCAATTACTGAAATGTAAAATGGAGGCTGCAGGTCATGGTGGTATGAGTGGTAGAGATAATGCTATTACAGAACTAGCAGAAGAATATTCATTTATTTTAAAAACAGCAAAAATTTTAAATTAAATCCTCTCAAATATTATCAAAAAAATACTCTGCTAGATTTATTCCTGTTAAATCGTAATAAGTTTTTAAGCCTGTAGGACTAGTTACATTAATATCACCAATTAATTTACCATTAATAAAATCAATACCTGCAAAATAGATGTTTGATTTTTTAAGTTCACTTGCAACAAATTTACTAATTTTTAATTCGTGGGGGGTAATCTTAATTTCTTTTGCTTTAGCACCTTTGCTCATATTAGATAAAATGCTTCCTAATTTTGGTACCCTTGAAATACTACCTTTAACTTTACCATTAATAATAAATATCCGTTTATCTCCTTTTGATATTTGTGGAATAAACTTTTGAAACATCAAATGACTATACTTTTTAATATACTTTAAGATTTTTTCTTTATGAAATTTATTTAATAACTTAACATCATTACCACCATAACTTTCAATAGGTTTGATAACTACTTTTTTATTTTTATTAAAAAATTTTTTTATTTCATCTAAGTCTTCGCTTATCAAGGTTGGAGGCATAAATTTAATTAATCTAAGTGAAAAAAGTTTTTCTGGAACCTCTCTTAAAGCTTTCGGGTTATTAATAATTTTCAATTTTTTAGCGATATTTTCTAAGATAAATGTTGTGTTTATATATTGTTGATTAAATGGAGGCTCATTTCTAATTAACAGAACTTTTGCTTTAACCAAATTCAAGACGCTTTTATTGAGAATTTTTATTGGATTTTTTGAATTATCTTGAAGCTTCAATATGCTACATCGGGCAATTGCTTTTCCATCTACAAAACTTAAGTCTTTTGGTTCATAATAATAGATATCATAATTTCTTCTTTGAGCCTCTAAACCTAAAAAAAAAGAAGTGTCAGTTTTAATATTAATTCTTTTTAAGCTAGAACCCTGAATAGCTAAAATTTTCTTTTTCATTTTTAAAAAAATCTAAATTTTTAGTTTTGTTATATTGCTCAAGTAATAACTGAGCTCTATTTTTCTTATTCGCAACAACATTTTGAACATGTTTTAAATATACTGTTTCATCATTACCTTTAGA
The DNA here is from genome assembly GCA_045566115.1 of Candidatus Pelagibacter sp. Taxonomy (GTDB): domain Bacteria; phylum Pseudomonadota; class Alphaproteobacteria; order Pelagibacterales; family Pelagibacteraceae; genus Pelagilacustribacter. The sequence continues at coordinate 7,493 of JBJLEC010000007.1, forward strand.
ATTTATTTTTTTTCTATTTATTAAGCCCTGTTTAGCTAACTTTAAAAATATAGCTCCCCATTCATGTAATTTCTTTCCTTCTAGCTCTGTCTCAAGACCTTTTTGAGGAGATTCTAAATAAGCATTCATAACGTTTTCTTTTTTCCATTTCATTATAATTTCAAAAGCTTCATCAAGTGCATTATAAAATAAACCAGTAAAAAATGCTGGACCATCACATAAACATTGCCAGTCACATGCATCAAGAGATCGGACTTCAATGTACTGTTTTAATCTTACTTCTGTAAAGATTGTTGCAAGATGTGTTTCAAAATCTTTTAAATTAGCTTCATCTTTAAGATTGGAAAAATTTCCTAAAATAAAATCTTTAAAAGATTGACCATTAGGTTCTATATATTTATTTCTTATGGCAAAAAGAATTGGGTATTCAATTACATGATCAAAATATTTTTCGAATGTCATTTTTTCAAAAGCGATCGGCATTATTCCGCCTCTAGCCGTATTTTGCCAAACTTTATTTCTATAAGAATAATATCCTGTTGGTTTTCCTGACTCGAAAGGTGAGTTTGAATATAAAGCTATAGTAAGTGGAGTTAAATAATTTCCTAATCTAAATATTTTTTCAAAATTGCTTTCTGAAGTGTAATCATAATTTATTTGGATTCCACATGTACGGTACATCATATCTAAACTTTGTTTTCCTCCTTTGGGCATTTCCTTTGTCATAATTTTGTATCTTGTTTTTGGATTTTGAGGCACTTCACTTAAATTATTAAAAGGATCAAACCCTATAGAAACTGTATTTATATCAAGACCTTTACTTGCGCCTTCTATTTCTTTTAAAAATTTTGAACTTTCGCTGCAGACTTGATGAATATTTTCTAATGGAGCACCAGACAATTCACATTGAAGTCCTGGTTCGGTAGTAATTTGTTGATTGCCTCTTTGCATACCAATCATATTTTCTTTTTCTAATAGAGGTTTCCAACCATCACTTTTTAAATTTTCAAATAATTTTTTTAACGTTGGATAAGAAATTCTTTTTCTATTTTGACCTTCAAATAAAAATCTTTCATGCTCTACTCCAATTTTTAATTGATCTATGTCTTTAATTCCTTTTGAGAAGTACTCAATAAATTGAGCTTTATTTTTAATATCCATGCTTAAAAACAGTTCTTACTGCTAAAGCCTACTACCATATTTTTTGGGTTTATCTCAAATTTTCTTTCACATTTAATTTTATATTTCTCTGTAATATAGATGTAATTCCTATTTCTAGTCTTCAAAAACTCAACTTTATCAGGCTGACCAAAAAAACTTTTGAGTTCTGCTTCTGGTTTATTTAACCATTGACTTAATTCTTTTTTTTCTTGTTCGGTTGTTTTGTCTATTTTTGTGGTGACTGTCTGGCAAGCATTTAGCACTGGGAAAACCAAAATTATAAAAAACAAGATTTTTAAACTTTTCATAAACTTTAATTCATTTTACACCCAAAACTTATAAACAGAAATATTAAGCATAGGTTGTAAAATGTGTAAAATGATAAGTTTAATGGGATTTCTAATTCGATATGGGTTATTCACCCATAACGGGAGGATTCATAATGTTAAACAAATATTTTGAGTATAGAAAACACAAAACAAATTTTAAAACTGAAGTAATTGCTGGTGTAACGACTTTTCTTACAATGGCTTACATAATGTTTTTGAATCCCTTTATTCTCTCTGGTGAATTCGCTGGAACAGATAAAGGTTTTTTTGATTTTGGAGCAGTATTCACTGCAACAATCTTAGCAACGGCTGTGGCCTGCTTTATAATGGCATTCCACGGAAAAACTTGGCCAATAGGTTTAGCGCCTGGCATGGGAATTAATGCCTTTGTCGCTTACGGTGTGGTAGCGGGAATGGGTTACACACCGCAAGCAGCATTGGGTGCTGTACTTGTAGCTGGAGTTATCTTTTTAGCTATTTCATTAACGCCTATAAGAGCTTGGTTAATTAATTCGATACCTCGAAGTCTTAAGCTGGGTATTGGAGCAGGTATAGGATTATTTTTAGCTATTATTGGTTTAGAAATAATGGGTGTAGTAGGAGATCACCCAGTTACACTTGTTACTATCGGAGATGTTAAAAATCCTTTAGTAATTTTAGCATGCTTAGCTTTTGTTTTCATGGTTGTTTTAGAAAAAATGAAAATAAGAGGGAATATCATCATTGGAATTTTACTTTTTAGTATTATTGCGTGGGCAACTGGCTTAGCTAAATTTAATGGTGTAGTTGGATCAATTCCTCCGATGACATACTTGTTTGAGTTTGATCTTAAAGCTGCTCTTACTGCAGGTATGGCTTCTGTTGTCTTTACTTTATTGTTTATAGATTTTTTTGATACAGCTGGAACATTAACTTCTGTAGCTAATGTCGCTGGTAAAGTAGATAAAAAAGGTAAAGTACAAGATATAGATAAAGCTATGCTTTCTGACAGTGTTGGGACAGTTGCTGGAGCTATGATGGGAACAACAACAGTCACAAGTTATGTAGAGTCAGGTTCAGGTGTTAAAGCTGGTGGAAGAACTGGAATGACTTCTTTAGTTATTGGTGTCTTGTTCTTGGCTTGCTTATTTTTTGCACCTTTAGCAACAAGTCTACCTAAAGAAATAGATGGAGCTGCTTTACTATACGTTGCTATTTTATTCGTAAGAAATATTACGGATATTGAATGGAATGATATAGGGGAGTCTGGTCCTGCTGTTCTTGCTATGATTGTTATGCCGATGACATACAGTATTAGCAACGGTATCGCTTTAGCATTTATCGCGTATGCTTTAATTAAACTTTTTACTGGTCAGTTTTCAAAAACTTCTCCAGCAATTTGGGTAATCGCAGCATTAAGTGTTTTAAGTTTTTACGTAGCTTAAAAATTATAGGGCCGGTTAAAGCTGGCCCTTTAACTCTCCTGATGTTTTTTGACTAAATCTTCAACTCTCACCTCTTCATAATTCTCAAAAGGCTGCACGATCCACGGATTACTATTAAGTTTTTGTGCACAATAATCAGGTTCAAACGTTGAGTCTTTTTTCTTCCAAAGCACTGCTGTTTTTATATCTTTAATATTTCCTTGTAAGGGCGGATACTTTCTTAACCAATCTATGCTTTTATTAAGTGTTACTCCTGTATCAGATAAATCATCACATAAAAGAAGGTTTCCCTTCATCTCTTGAACTGTTGAACTCATTTCTCTTGAAAATACAAGCTCTCCTTGCTGATCTTCAGTTCCTTCCCCTGAATAAGACTCCACTGCTAGGTATGCGCATTTAAGTTTGAAAACCCTACTCAAAACATCAATGATTGGAGCTCCACCACGCATAATCCCAATTAACATGTCGGGTTTAAAGCCGCTCTTATAAATTTGAACTGCCAATTTTTCTACGATTAGATTATACTGCTTCCAATCAATAATAAGTTTATCTGCCATGAAAAAAATTAGTTTATTTTTAAGGAGTTGTAAATGAAAGGTTACGTTGTTTGTGTTTATAAAAGTATAAGCAGTGAAGAAAAATTGAAAGAATATGCTGTTAAAGCCAAAGCAGCAGTTGAAAAATATGAGGGAAGATTTGTAATTAGAGGGGGTAAGACAACAACTAATGAAGGTGAAAAATCTCCAAGAACTGTGGTTATAGAATTTTCATCTTATGATAAGGCAAACTCATTTTATAATTCACAAGAATATCAAGAAGCACATGATATTTTAAAAGGTCACGCTGAGCGCCATCATCAAACGATAGAAGGCGCTTAATATTGTATAGGTTCGTTATCTATTGATCTCCACAAATACCAAGTTGCTACAGAGCAATAAGGGGTAAATTTCTTATAGAGTTGATCTACAAATTTTTTAGGAGGAAAATATTTTTTTTTATAATTATTTGAAATAGCCCTTAGCAATCCAATGTCTTGAAGGGGCCATATATTTGATCTATTGAAAGTAAAGAGTAAAATCATCTCTGCAGACCATCTTCCTATTTGTCTTAATTCTGATAAATACTCTATAGCTTCTTCATCAGTCATTTTTTTAATTAGATTTGGTTTAAAACTTTTATTAAGAGTTTTTTTAGCCAAGTCTTGAATTCCTTTTACTTTTTGCCGACTTAAGCCGCAACTTTTTAAACTGCTAAACGTTAGTTTGTTGACTGTTTTTGCATTTATTTTATTTTTACATTTTTTTTTAAACTTTAAAAATACTGAATTGGCTGCAGCAACACTAATTTGCTGACCAATAATACTTTTACAAAGAGAGAAAAAAACATCATTGCGAGTTACAAGGCTACCATCCTTATAATTATTAATAAGTTTTTTCATTACTTTATCTTTCTTAGATAAAGTTTTTTTTGCTTTAGCCCAGTATTTTGGAGCTTTACTCATGTTCTTGGAGCTACAATTTGTTTTTTTAATTTATTCTCTCTAATGAAAATAATTAATGAGCTAATAATAACAAGTCCTGCCCCCAATAAAGTTAATATCTTGGGAAACTCATTCCATATTAAAAATCCAAAGATTATTGCAAAAACTAAACTTAAATATTTTATTGGGGTTACTAAAGATGCCTCTGCTAACCTGTAACTTTGCGTAAGTAAAAGATTGGCTACACTGCCGCATAAACCAAGTATAAAAAATAACAAAAAGTCAAAAGGGGTTGGCATAACCCAATCATTAAAAAAAACTGTGCTTAAACCTAGTAGAGCGCACAAAGAAGTAAAATAAAATGCTATTGTATAATTAGCTTCTGTTTTTGACAGAGATCTTACACTGATTGCTACGCATGCAAAAAATATACAAAAAATAAATGGTGTAATGTAATAGTAATTTAAATCTATAAAAGCAGGTTGAACAATTAATAACATTCCTAAAAAACCTAAAAAAACTGCAGACCACCTCTTTACACCAACTCTTTCAGATAAAAATATTATTGATGCAATAGTAACGAAAATAGGTCCTCCAAAAGTTAAAGAAACTACATCTGCTAAAGGCAGTTCTCTTAAACCAAAAAATAATGCGATAATTGCTAGCGCACCACAAATTGCTCTAAATGCATGAAGGCCTGGACGAGATGTTTTGTAGAAAGAAAAGATTTTATCTTTTGGAATAATAAAAAAGATAGGAATAAAACCAATAAAGAACCTTAAAAATAGAACTTGTCCAATAGGATAATAATCTAACCATTTAACGCAAATATCCATGATGGAAAAGCAAATCACACTTCCAACCATGTACAATACGCCTATTTGATTTTGAGTTAACAATTTTATATCCTTTGTTTCTTTATCATAAATAACTTATGCAGAAATGTACACTTGCTCTTGGCTGTTTTTGGAAACCTGAAGAAACCTTTAAAAGTAAAGCAGGAATAATAGAAACTGAGGTTGGCTATGCCGGAGGTTTAAATGAAAGAGTGACTTACGAAGAAGTTTGTAATGGAAACACAGGACATGCTGAAGTTGTAAGATTAACATTTGATGAAAATATTATATCTTTTAAAAAAATTATAGATTTATTTTTCAAAATGCATGACCCAACTCAAAAGGATATGCAATATCCAGATGTAGGGACACAGTACAGAAGTGAAATTTTTTATGAAACAGATCAACAAAAACAAGAGGCCGCTAAAATTTTAAACGAATTTAACAAAAAGTTCGATGGTAAAATTCAAACTAATATTTCAAAAATAAAAAACTATTGTAAAGCTGAAGAATATCATCAAAAATATATTGAAAAGAATAAATAATGAATCAATTAGTCTCTACAGAGTGGTTAGAAAAAAATATTAAAACTGTTAAAATTCTAGACGCAAGCTGGCATCTACCTAATGTTAATAGAGATCCTTTTGAAGAATATAAATTAAATCATATTCCTAACTCTATTTTCTTTGATATAGATAAAAATTCAAATCAAGAAACAAGTCTTCCTCATATGCTTCCAACAAAACAAAGTTGGGAAAATATTGTATCAAACTTAGGAATAAATAATTCAAATCATGTTGTCATCTATGATAACTCAGATGTTTTTAGCTCTTGTCGCGTTTGGTATAACTTTTTATATTTTGGTCATAATCCAAAACTTGTGTCTGTATTAAATGGTAATTTTAAAAAATGGTTAAACGAAAAGCGACCAACCTCAAAGGAAATTAATAATACCAACACTTCAAAATATCTTGCAAATGAAGATTGCTCACTTGTTATAAATAAAGATCAAATTAATGAAAATATAATAAAAAAAAAATATCAATTGATAGATGCAAGAGGTGAACAAAGGTTTTTAGGATTACAACAAGAACCTCGTAAAGAACTTAGAAGTGGAAATATAAACGGATCTATAAACTTGCCTTTTCAAAAGCTAATTGACGAGCGAGATAGAACTTTTAAAAAAAAGGAGGATTTAATTAATATTTTTAAAGATAAAAAAATTTCAATCGACAAAGAAATGGCTTTTACTTGTGGTTCAGGCGTAACCGCGTGTATTTTAGGCCTAGCTAATTCTATTATAAGTGGTAAAAAACCAATTATCTACGACGGTTCGTGGGCTGAATACGGTTTAAATTAAAATATGAAAACTTCTACTAAAATTAAAACATTTTTAATAATTTTCTTTGTAGCTATATTTGCAATCATAGCTGCTAGACATTTTATTGGACTTCACTTTAAGAAAAAATTCAGTGTAAGACCTGCCCCCGGTGTCATTGTCAGTAAAGTTGAAAAATCCCTTTTTTATAAAAGTATTGAAACTTTTGGAACAGCCATAGCGCAAAACTCAAAAACTTACAGAGTGCAGGCGAGCGAAATAGCAGGAAAACTAAAAATAAATAATAGATTTGTAAAGAAAGGTGAAATTATCTTAACCTTAAAAGATGGAGAGAAATTAATTGCTGATTTTGCCGGTAAACTTGGAAAAAGAGAAATAGCCCAGGGAGTATTGGGTTCTGAAAGTTTAATTATTACTTTAGATGATCTTAAAAAAATTATTATAGACATAAAGGTGCCTGAAAACTACGTTAGCGTTTTAAAATCAGGATTAAAAGCTGAGGTTACGAGTTCAGCTTATGAAAAAATCTTTAAAGGAAAAATAGAAACTATAAGTTCTCGTATAGACCCGTCTACAAGATCAATTCTATCTAGAATAGTAGTAGATAACTCAAATTTCGAAATTATTCCTGGTCAGTTGATGACTGTCAAAATTATTTATGATGAGATTCAACAGATCGGGGTTCCAGAAAGTGCAGTGACTATCCAAGGAGATACAGCTTTTGTTTACACAGTAACCGACGATGCTGCAAAAAAGCAGAATATAAAAATAGGTAAGAGAAATTTTGGAAAAGTTTCTGCTATATCTGGGTTAAATGAAGGGGATATAGTTATTGTTGAAGGAGTTTCCAAAGTGAGAGATAAAGCAAAAGTTAAAATTGTTACACCAGCAAAATAGATGTTTCTAACTGACCTTTCTATTAAAAGACCTGTAGTAGCCTCAGTGATGAGTTTGGTTCTCGTAATTTTTGGTCTGGTAACATTTCAAGAAATTCCAACAGACGAATTACCTGACCTTCAGCCACCTGTTGTGACTATTCAAACAGAATATAAAGGGGCATCAGCTGAAATAGTTGATACTCAAATTACTCAAAAGATTGAAGATTTTGTTGGAGGAACTCCTGGCTTAGAAACAATAGACTCTTTTAGTGAAGACGAAAGCTCTAGAATAACTCTAACATTTGAAACAGATCTTGATTTAGATGATGTAACTAACGACGTTAGAAGTTCAGTCTCTAGAGTTTTGGATAATTTACCAGATGGAGCTCAACAACCAGAAATATTTAAACAAAGCGCAGGTATGCGTACAACAATGTGGTTGTCTTTTAATTCTGAAACAATGACAGATTTAGAATTAACAGATTACGCAGATCGTTATTTAACTGATACTTTCTCTACCGTTGATGGAGTAGGCAGAGTTCGTTTAGGTGGTCAAAGAGAGTTATCATTAAGAATTTGGTTGGATCCGTTAGCACTTGCAGCGAGAGATTTAACTACTCAAGAAGTTGAAGCTGTTTTAAGAAAAGAAAATGTTGAATTTCCAGCAGGAAGAATTGAATCTAAAGATATTGATTTAACTATAAAACTAGACAAGGCGTATAATAATTTAGAAAACTATAAAAACCTACCTTTAAAAAGATCAAAAGATGGATCAATTATAACTTTATCAGATGTAGCTAGGGTAGAACTAGGTGCTGAATCTACAAGAACTTTATTTAAAGGCGATGGTAAACAAGTAGTAGGTATAGGTATTTACCAACAGTCAGACGCTAATACGATTGCAGTTGCTAATGGTGTAAAAGATAAAATTAAAGAACTAAAACCTAGCCTACCTCCTGGCACAACATTAGAAGTTTCTTTTGATAGAAGTAATTATATTAAAGCGGCAATTCAAGAAGTTTATAAAACACTTTTTATTGCGTTAGTTTTAGTAACAATTATAATTTATCTTTTTCTTGGAAATATAAGAGCTTTAATAGTTCCTCTAGTAGCGTTACCTGTATCTTTAATTTCAACTTTTCTTGCAATCTATATTTTTGATTTTTCAATAAACCTTTTTACTTTAATGGCTTTAGTTCTCGCTATTGGAATCGTTGTGGATGATGCAATTGTTATGTTGGAAAATATAGTTAGAAGGATAGAACTTGGAGACACTCCTTTGGTCGCTGCATATAAAGGAGCTAAACAAGTTTCATTTGCAATTATAGCTACTACCGTTGTTCTTGTAGCAGTATTTGTGCCACTAATTTTTATTAAAGGTATTACTGGAATATTGTTCACACAAACTGCAATCACACTAGCCTCTGCTGTTATCATCTCAAGTTTTGTAGCCTTATCTTTAAGTCCAATGCTAGCTAGTAAATTTTTAAAACAAAATATGAATAAATCAAAATTAGTTTTGAAATTTGAAAAATTCTTAAAAGATCTTACATATCTTTACAAAGTCTCTTTATTAGGTTGGATTAAGAAAAGAACAACGATTACAATTTTTTTAATAGCAACTCTTTCTTTAACTTTATTCTTTTTTAATTTTACAAAAAAAGAATTAATAGCTCCTGAAGATAGAGGGGCATTCTTTGTGATTGTTAAAGCACCTCAAGGATCAGGATTTAATTTTACAAAAGATAGAGCTGAAGAAATTGAAAAATTATTACTTCCAAATGTAGGGAAGGGAGAATACAGAAAATTAATAATGAGAGTCCCAGGGTTTGGTAAATCTGCTAAACAAGTTAACAGCGGTTTTATAATAGTTCTACTTGAGCCATGGAAAAAGAGAGATCGTCATGGTGTAAAAATTATGAGAGAGTCATTTGGAAAAATTTCGAAAGTACCTGGTGTGCTAGCTTTTCCTATAATGCCTCAAGGGATAAGAACTGGAGGTATTGAAAGTCCTGTTCAATTTGTAATTTTAGGAAATACTTACGATCAACTTATTGAATGGAAAGATCTTATTAAAAAAGAGGCAAGAAAAAACCCAGGATTAACTTCAATTCAAGATGATTTTGATCTTAATAAGCCTCAACTAAACGTGAAGATAGATCAAAAGAAAGCAGCCGACTTAGGTGTTTCTACGGAAGATATTGGTAAAACAATTGAAACTATATTTGGTTCAAGAAGAGTTACAAACTTTACTCGAGATGGAAAAGAGTATTCTATTATTTTACAAGGAGATATTAAAGACAGACAAGAACCTGAGAGTATAAGTAAAGTTTTTGTAAGATCCAAAAATAACAATAAACTTGTTTCTATTTCCAATTTAGTAGCCTACGATGAAGAAGGTCAGTCACCGTTTTTAGCAAGGTACAATAGGCAAAAAGCTGTAACTATTTCTGCAAGACTTGTAGGAGATTATTCTTTAGACGAAGCTTTAAAATTTCTAGTTAATGTTGTTGAAGAAAACACTCCTCAAGCAAAAATTGCTTACAAGGGTGAAAGTGAAGAATATAAAAAAACTAATACAGAATTATATGTAATTTTTGCTTTAGCACTGATAACTGCCTATTTGGCAATGTGTGCTCAGTTTGAAAGTTGGAAACATCCTTTCACTATTATGTTAACAGTTCCAATGGCTATACTTGGAGGGTTGCTCGGCATTCTAGTCGTCGGTTCATCCTTAAACGTATACAGTCAAATAGCTTTAATTATTCTCATAGGACTCTCTGCAAAAAATGGAATCTTAATTGTTGAGTTTGCTAACCAACTAAGGAAAGAAGGAAAGAATATTGAGGTAGCTGTATTCGAAGCTGCAGCTATTAGATTAAGACCAATTTTAATGACGAGCTTATCTACAATTATCGGTGTATTACCTCTTATACTAGGAACAGGTCCTGGAGCAGCTAGTAGACTTACAGTAGGAATTACAATCTTTGGAGGAATGATATTTTCTACTTTTTTTACTCTTTATGTAATTCCTACAATTTATACAATTGTTGGCAGAAATACTAAAAGAATAGACGCAATAGAAATAGATTTAAATAAGCAACTTAAAAAATAATATATTTATTTTTATCTAGATTTTTTTTACAAAGTGTTAATTGTTTTCTATATTTATTGGCCATATCTTTTACAGACTTAGCATAAATAATTGCCTTTTTGTCTTTAGAATAATTTTTATAATCTCCCCAGCCCTTGTAATAAGCTAAGTATTGTCTGTAAGGATCCTTTTTAGAAATTCTCAAAATTTTATTTGTTTTATGGATGTACCATCCGATAAAATCTACTGAATCTTTAAATCTTGCTCTTGTTGCTAATGGACTATTTGTTTCTTTTTTATACTGTTCCCAAGTGCCAACTACAGCTTGAGAGTAGCCAAAAGAACTTGAAGGCCTTTTAAACGGAATGACTTTAAATAATTTTCTTCGTGGTGGTTTTGCTAGCCAATTGAAGTCACTCTCTTTTTTTACAAACGCTAATTGTAAATGAATAGGTGCACCCCATTTTTCATACGATGCTTTTGCATGTTTATACCAAAGGTATCTTTCTTCAAAAATGGCACAACTATTTTGAGTGTTTTTAGGAATTGATGAGCAACCAGCTACTAGAAGCAAAACTACTAATAATAAATTTTTTTTAAAAAGAATCACTATTAAATTTATACTAGAATTTAATTAAGCTTTCTCCATTTTTCCGGATTAATAAAATCACCCGACCATAAGCCAAGTTTATTTTTTTTTGCATAGTCTTCATCTTTTATGTAATCTTTTGAATATCTTCGGTATGCCACTGCATGACCATTTCTTACCATCCATTGATTTAAATTTATTGCTTCAACAAAACAAACGCCTATATATCTCTTATATCTGTCTAACCTGTCCTGAACTATACACCTCACTTGATTCTTATTAATCTTTTTTACCAATGCTTCTGTGGCTATTATTCCACATCTATATTCTTTAGAATTTTTTTTACATAATTGTTTACTTTCGGGTGCATCAATCCCATGAAGTCTAATTCGTTTATTTATAATTTTTATAGTATCGCCATCAGTTATGATTGGGCTTCCTGCTATTTCACCGGCTATAGCTTTAAAAGTTAAGAAAAATATAAATATAATAAAAACTTTAAATACTTTCATATTATTTAATTTTTAATTTTAAAAAAATATTAATTAATAAATAAGCAATCACTGCCCCTATACTATTAGCAAACAAATCGTAAAACTCAAAAGCTCTGTTTGGAATTAAGCAATGTGCTAATTCAAGTAAGATAGAAAGAGAGAACAAAAAAGTAAAGCTGTTTAAAAAATTTTGATATTTTAATCTAACTAGCAATCCTAGAGTGGTTAAGTAAAAGAAAAAAATTAGATGGTTAATAGATGTGCCTATTGGGTTAGATATTAGATTAGGTTGTTGACCTAGGTTTCCATATAATAAATATCCAATCAAACTTCCTGGAAATAAATAAAGAACAAATAAAATCAATAATGAAAAATAATATGAGTATTCTAGTAGTTTAAATATAGTATTTTTCATTTAAGGTTTAATATAGTACATAATAACTTATTTAACTATTATGACTAAATTAATTCTTACAAGGCACGGTCAAAGTACATGGAATGCTGAAAATAGATTTACTGGCTGGGTAGATGTAGATCTTTCAGACAAAGGAATAGAAGAAGCTGAAAAATCTGGTCAAATAATAAAAGACTTAAATATAAAGATCGATATCTCTTATACATCATACTTAAAAAGAGCTATTAAAACTCTAACAAGTATTTTAAAAAAAAATAATCTTGAGCTAAAATTCAACACAGCATGGCAACTCAATGAAAGACATTACGGTTCTTTAACTGGTTTAAATAAAGAAGAAACAAAAAAGAAAATTGGTGAAGAGCAGTTTAAAAAATATAGGAGATCTTGGGATATAGCGCCACCTCCTATGGAAGAAAAGAGTGAGTATCAAACTTTATTTAGTCCATTAAATGCAAGTATACCAGTGGGCATGTCACCTTTTACTGAATCTTTAAAAAATACATATGACAGAGTTGTGCCTTTTTATGAAAATGAAATTAAAAAAAATCTTATAGAAAAAAAAAATGTTTTGATTTCTGCCCACGGAAATTCTCTTAGAGCACTATGTAAATATTTATTTAATATATCTGACACTAAAATTAATGAATTGGAAATACCAACGGGAAACCCTCTTGTAATTGAATTTGAAAATAATCTTAAGGTTAATAAATATTATTACTTAGATGAGACAAGAGCGAAAGATATTATTTTTAATCAATAATTTTTAAACTAGAAATTTTATTATACATTTCAAATGTATTTAGATGATAAAATTTTTGCTTACTTTCCAATCCGCATAAATTTTTATCTTTTATTAAATCACTCCATACTTTATTCATCGAAAATACTTTAGAATCTGATTTTAGATAACTTCTTTTCGTTATATGTAGTCCAGTAAAAATAAGCTTATTTTCTGAATCTTTAGAAACTAATCTATCTTTTAGATTAAAATCTCCAGCAAAGGATGGGTCAATTGAAAGAGTTTTATCAACTAGCAATAAACTTGGTTTATTATTATTGAAATAAACTTCTTCGAGTTTTTTTGTCTCCTCTATATATGCCTTACTCCACAGAGTATCAGGATTAATAACAAAGAATGGGTTATCGTTAAAATTATTAGTTCCAGCAAATACTCCGCCACCTGTATCTAGTAATAATTCTGTTTCGTCTGAAATATTAATTTGAACATTAAATTTTTTCTCGTTTAAAAAGTTTCTGATCTGGTCTGGTAAATAGTGAACATTGATACTAATTTCCACAACTCCACAATTAATTAATAAATTTATAGCTCTTTCTAGCAAACTTATATTGTTTATTTCTAAAAGAGGCTTCGGTTTATTGAGCGTTAAAGGTTGCATTCTTTTGCCAAGCCCCGCTGCTAAAATCATTCCATGTTTAATTTTCATATTGTTTTAACAATTTCAATTTTTTTATAGGTAAATTTTTCTGCATTAATAAGTTTAAGTTTTTAAAAATTGGATTTTTTAATCTTCTTTCAATTAATGTCCAAGTGTAAGGCAAATATTTTAAATAATTTGTTTTATTGTCTCGTTTCCATAGGCGCACAAATATTCCTAATATTTTTAAATTTCTTTGAACGGATAAAATATCAAAATCATTTTTTAGTTTTTCCTCTTTCTCATTTTTATATTTAGATCCTTGCCAATAAAATTTAAATAATTTATTTTGTAAATCTTGAGGCAGTTTTATTCTTACATCATCAATCAATGACGCTACATCATATAGCGGATTTCCTATTATAGCATCCTGACTATCAATCAAACCCAATTTCTTTTTGTTAATCATAATATTTGAAACGTGAAAATCTCTATGTACAAAAGTATTGTTTATAAAATTTAATTTTTTGTAAACTACGTTTAATTCTTTTCTAAGTAATCCTTTGATCTTGTTTATATTCTTATCTTTCAAAAAATATTTTAAATACCAATCAAAAAATAAATCTGATTCTTTATGAAGGTTTTCTAAAGTATATTTAGGAAATTTAATCTTAAATTTTCCCAGTTTGTAATTTTTTTTTAACTTAATTTGTTGCAGTTTAAAAATTATTTTAATTAAAGATTTATAATCATTAGCTTTATTTTTCTTTATAATAATCAAATTCAAAAATGATTGTTCACCTAGATCAGATATCTCCATCATATTATTTTTGTAATGATTACTAATTAGTTTTGGAGCAGTAATCTTGTTAGAATTTAAAATTTTGTTTACAACGCTGTAAACAATGAGGTTTTTATATTTCTCTTTTTTAGCAGATACGATAATCGATGTTTTATTATTTTTTTTTAATCTATAAAATTCTCTAAAAGAAGCATCTCCTGATATTTTTTTTAGTCTATAATTCATTTTCAAAATTTTTCCATTTTCCAAATCCAACTATCTTCATTTCTCTTTCATCGTCACTTGCTGCATAATTCAAATAAATTTCTAATTTATCTTTTAAAGGTGTTTTAATTAAATCAGGCCATTCTATAATTTTGATTGTATCCTGATCTTCTGAAAATATCCCTAAGTGGTTTAGCTCTTTGCTTTCTTTAATTCTGTACAAATCATAATGCATTATTTTTAGATCTTTAATATCGTACTCATATAATAAGTTAAATGTTGGGCTTAAAACTTCTGTAGGCTTTAAATCTTTTGCTTCTTGTAAATTATTGATTAAATTTCTTGTGAATGTTGTTTTACCAACGCCAATTTCACCAATTAAAAATATGCAGTCTTTTTTAGATAAATGGTCAGAAATTTTTTTTGAAATTAAATTTAGGTGATCTAAAGATTTTACAATCATTAGCTACTATTTAGTAGCGATAAGTATCTGGCTTAAAAGGTCCCGATGGTTTAACGCTTATATAGTCGGCTTGCTCTTTAGACATTTTCGTTAGTTTAGCGCCAACTTTTTCTAAGTGCAACATTGCAACTTTTTCATCTAAATGTTTCGGTAATACGTATACTTTTTTCTCATATTTATCAGAATTGTTCCATAATTCAATTTGCGCTATTACTTGGTTGGTAAAAGAAGCGCTCATTACAAAACTTGGGTGACCTGTAGCGCAACCTAAGTTTACTAACCTACCTTCAGCTAAAAGAATTATTCTTTTTTTGCTAGGTAATTCAATTTCATGAACTTGAGGTTTAATTTCGTCCCACTTATAATTTTTTAGAGCCTCGACTTGAATTTCATTATCAAAGTGACCAATATTACAAAGTATTGCTCTATCTTTCATATCTCTCATATGATCAGCTGTTACAATATCTTTATTGCCTGTTGCCGTTACAACTATGTCAGCACCTTTAATGGCTTCATCCATCACCACGACCTCATAACCTTCCATAGCAGCTTGAAGAGCGCAAATAGGGTCTGTTTCAGTAACCATTACTCTCGCACCAGCTTGACGAAGTGAAGCAGCACTTCCTTTTCCAACATCACCGAATCCTGCTACTATCGCAACTTTTCCAGACATCATTACATCTGTAGCCCTTTTGATCCCATCAACCAAACTTTCTCTACATCCGTATAGATTGTCAAATTTAGATTTTGTAACCGAGTCGTTTACATTTATAGCTGGAATAAGTAATTCTTTATTTTGTTCCATTTTTTTTAACGCTAAAACTCCAGTAGTAGTTTCTTCTGAAACACCTTTAACGTCTTTTAGTAATTCTTTATAATCTTTATGCATTAAAGCTGTTAGATCTCCTCCATCGTCTAAAATCATATTAGCTTTCCAATCTTTTTTTCCTTCAATAGTTTGCTTAACACACCACCAATACTCTTCTTCAGTTTCACCTTTCCAAGCAAAAACAGGTATCCCAGCTTTTGCAATAGCTGCTGCTGCATGATCTTGTGTTGAAAAAATATTACATGATGACCATCTGACTTCTGCTCCTAATTCAACAAGTGTTTCAATTAAAACAGCAGTTTGAATAGTCATGTGTAAACAACCTAGAATTTTTGCTCCTTTAAGAGGACTTTTACCTTTGTATTCTCTTCGTAAGGCCATTAAACCTGGCATTTCAGTTTCGGCTAACGAAATCTCTTTTCTACCAAAATCTGCTTGCTTAATATCTTTTACTTTAAAATCTTCAGACATAATTTGATTGTTATTATCAATATAACTAAATCTTAGCAAGAAAGAATGCTAAGAATATTTGGGTAATAACACCTCAACCAGAGCTCCTTTTGTATCAATTCGGTTAGATGCAGCAATCGTACCTTTGTGTAGTTCAACTATATTTTTTACTATATTTAATCCTAATCCAGAATGCTTTCCAAAACTTGCTGGCCTATTGCTATAAAATCTCTTAAATATTTTTTGTGTTGAAGTTTCTGAAAAACCTGGCCCTTCATCTTTTATAGTCATTAATACATTAGTTGATGTTTCTTCAAGAATAATTTCAATTTTTTGATTATTCTGACTGAATGAAATTGAATTATCCAATAAGTTAGCTATTACCTGTTCCAAACGATTGCCTATTCCAAAAATATAATAACCATTTTTTGTATTTACTTTATCTTTAATATTAATCTCTATTTTTTTGCTTTGATTTATTAAATCTTGTTTAAAATCCTCCACAACACTATTAATGATTTCAATTAGATTTACTTTACTCATTTTTTCCCTTGATAACGATGCTTCATCTTTAAGCATTTGAGAATAGTCAGTTATTAATCTTTCAATTCTTTCTACATCGTGATTTATTATTTTAAGTAATTTTTCACTTTCGTTTTTTTCAGTCGTTTTATCTAATAATTCGGATGCACTTTTTAGTGAAGCTAAGGGATTTCTAATTTCATGTGCTAAATCATTTGAAAATGTTTCAGCGCGATTAGTTCTTTGTTGAAGTTCTTTTGTCATCTCGTCAATTGAAACAGTTAATTTGCCAATTTCATCATCTCTGACAAATACTTTTTTAATATCAATATTCTGATTAGATTTTTTTTTAATCGCTTCGCTGAATTTAACTAATAAACTAATTGGTTTTAAAATATATTTATTTAAAAAAAGTGAAAAAATTAGAATTACAATTGCAACTGCAATCATTGTTCTAACTATAAAAGCTTTTCGTTCTTTTACAGCTGTGATAATTTCATTAGCTTGTTCGGACACTACAATAAATCCTATATCTTTTTTATTAATATTTACTTTACTGAGAGTGCTTACAAAATAATCATTCTTGATTGTTTCATCTATAGTAATTGGTTGGTCAATATATTGATTTAATATAATTTCTTTTATGTTATCTTTTTCTTCTTCTTCAAGTCGTTCTTGAATTTCAGGTGTAATAGATTTACCATCTATAGTTTCTTCAATAATAAAATCTGATCTAGAAAATACACTTTGATCTAAATCTAGAATATTTGTATCTCCAATTAAATTTCCCCGAATATCATAAAACTGTACTCTATCTAAACTTTGAAATAAAAATCGTGCTGAAAGTAAAAAAGTTCTTATTCCTTCTTTTGTAAAATCTATGCTCAGTCTTTCAAAATTATCGACTGTATTACTAATTATGACTTTGTGATTAATTGTTCTATTTTTTACTAGATTTGGCTGGATTGCCTCTAGATAAATAATGGTGAATATTCCTAAAACAGAAAATACTGTAAAATTAAATAAAAGGAACTTCTTTAATATAGAAGCTGATTTTTTTTGTTTCATTAACTAACATTCCATCTATACCCACTTCCATATCTAGTTTCAATCGCTGAAAATTTTTCATCTACTTTTTTGAACTTTTTTCTTATTCTTTTTACGTGACTATCAATCGTTCTATCCTCTATTTCTGTATTTTCTTTGTAGGCAATATCCATTAAATGAGCTCTTTCTTTAATTACTCCTGGTCTTTTAGCTAATTCTTTTACAATTAAAAATTCTGTTGTTGTAAGCTTGTCTGGTAAAGCTTTACCATTCCACTCGCACTCCAGTTGAGCAGGATCTAACTTTAATTTGCCGTGAGCTATGATATTTTTTGTATCATCAACTACATTATTTTTTTTCCTTAATTGAACTCTAATTCTTTCAATCAAAACTTTAGTTGAAAAGCCACCAGACTTTTTAACAAAATCATCAGCTCCTAATTTTAGCCCTAGAAGCTCGTCTACTTCATCATCTTTTGAGGTAAGAAAAATTATTGGAATAGACATTTTTTTTTTCAATTTTTTTAATAGTTCTTCACCATCCATACGAGGCATTTTAATATCTAGAACCGCTAGATCTGGAGGATTTCTTGTTAAGCCGATCAAAGCTGACTCGCCATCAATATAAGTTTGAACTTTAAATCCCTCACGTTCAAGAGCCATGCTTATACCTGTAAGTATATTTCTATCATCATCCACTAATGCTATTGTTTGTGTCATAATTTAATTCTCCTAATCTTAATGTCAAAATTTAGGCGATTAATGGGCTTCCCCCCAATTAGACCCTGAATTAATACTTACTTCCAAGGGAATCGAAAACATATGATGATCTGAACTTGAGACGGACATCATTGCTTCTTTAATAACTTTTTTAATTTGATTTTCATCTTTAGCTAAGCATTCAAAAATTAATTCATCATGAATTTGAAGTAACATTTTTGCTTTATTGTTTTCTTCTAAAATTTTATCAATTTTAATCATAGCCAATCTAATTATATCAGCAGCAGATCCTTGAATTGGAGCATTAATTGCAGCTCTTTCTTGAAAGCTTCTTACGCTAAAGTTCTTATCATTGATTCCCCTTAAATTAATTCTCCTTCCAAAAATATTAGTAACGTACCCTTGTTTTCTACAAATCTTAACGGTCGCGTTCATATACTCTTTGATTTCTGGAAATTTTTTAAAGTATGAATTAATAAAATCTAAAGCCTCTGTGTGAGAAACTGATATTTGTTTTGCCAAACCATATTGTGTGATTCCATATATGATACCAAAATTGATTGCTTTAGCTTTTCTTCTGTAATCATCGCTAACTTTATTAATTGGAACACCAAATACCTGACTTGCTGTTAGCGAATGTATGTCTTGATTATTTTTAAAAGCTTTTTTTAATTCTTTTACGTCCGCCATATCCGCAAGTATTCTCATCTCTATTTGATTATAATCAGCTGAAATCAAAAGATTATTTTTTTCTGCAACAAATGCTTTTCTTATTTCTTTACCATCTAATGTTTTTATTGGTATATTTTGTAAATTTGGATCACTTGAAGCCAACCTACCTGTATTTGTGGCAGCTAATAAAAAAGAAGTGTGCACTCTTTTTGTTTTATTGTTGATGTGTTCTTGTAAAGCATCTGTGTACGTGCTTTTGAGTTTAGATACTTGCCTCCACTCTAAAATTAAATTAGGAAACTTATGACCAGTAAGGGCAAGATCCTCTAGGATTTTAGCACTCGTTGCTAAACTTCCTTTTTTAGTTTTTTTCAATTTAGCAATTTTCAAATCATTATAGATTATTTCACCTAATTGCTTTGGTGATCCTATATTAAATTTTTTTCCTGAAATTTTATATATTTCTTTTTCAATTTTAATTAATCGTTCTTCAAATTTTTTTGAAAGTTTTTTTAAATAACCATCATCAACTTTAATTCCATTAGTTTCTAATTTTGATAAAATTTTGATCATTGGTTTTTCAAAGATTTCATAAATTTTTTCCAATTTTTCTTCTGCAACTCTTTCTGATAAAATATTATATAATCTTAAAGTAACATCTGCATCTTCAGCAGCATATTCTGTAGCAGATTTTAAATCTACATCGGCAAACTTTAATTGCTTTTTTCCGGTACCAACTAAATCCTTATAAGAAATAGTTTTATGCCCAAGATGAATTTCGGACAATGTATCCATGTTATGTCGATTATTTCCTGCATCTAAAGTATAAGATAATAACATCGTGTCCTCGACTGAATTTAATTCTATGCCATAATTTTTAAAAATGATGAAATCATATTTTGTATTCTGACACACTTTTTTAATACTAGGATCCTCAAGAATAATTTTAAGCTTATCCAAAACTAAATTTTTTTTTAAACATTTAGTGTTCTTATGTCCTAGTGGTATATAAAATGAAGCATTTGTGGCATAACTTATGGAGATTCCTATTAATTCAGCTTCTTGGGGATTTATTGATGAAGTTTCTGTATCAACTGCAATAATTGACTTTTCATTTAAATTCTTGATTAGCTCGTTTAATTCTTTTTCGTTAATAATACTTTTATAAGATTTTGTATCGATCTTAGTTATTTTTTTTGATTTAATTTCTGAAGTAGAAATATCACTATCTGAGTCACCATAAAAACTAATTGCCTGGCTTAGCAATCTATTAAATTCCATTTCCCTTAAAAATTCATAAAGTTTATCTTTATCTATATCTTTAATTAAGAACTCGTTTGGGTCATTTTTTACTGGCACATCATCTTTTAATGTAACAAGTTTTTTACTTAATAAAGCTTTATCTTTATTGGCTAATAATGTTTCTCTTCTTTTATTTTGAGGAATCTCGGAAGCTTTGCTTAAAAGTTTATCTAGATTTTTATACTTATTAATCAGTTCTGCTGCAGTTTTAATTCCAATACCTGGAACGCCGGGAACATTGTCTGAAGAGTCACCAGCAAGTGACTGGACATCAATTACTTGGTTGGGTTTAACACCAAATTTTTCTATCACTTCCTTTTCCCCTATTACTCTACTCTTCATGGGATCAAACAATCTAACTTTATTAGAGACTAATTGCATTAAATCTTTATCAGAAGAAATTACGGTTACTTTCGCACCAGCTTTAGTAATTTGTTTTGCGTAGGTGGCTATCAAATCGTCAGCCTCATAATTAAGAAGTTCAATTGAAGGTAAATTAAAAGCTTTAACTGATTTTCTAATGTACTCAAACTGAGGGGCTAAATCATCGGGTGCCTCTGTCCGGTTAGCTTTGTACTCACTATAAATATCATTTCTAAAATTTTTTCTCGCTGAATCAAATATTACGGCAAAGTGCGTAGGTTTATGTTTTGAGTCGTCAGATCTAACATCTTCTAATAATTTAAATAACATTGAACAAAAACCACTAACTGCTCCTGTTGGTAAACCATCACTTTTTCTAGATAAAGGTGGTAGTGCGTAATAGGCTCTAAAAATATAACCTGAGCCATCTATAAGATAAAAATGATCTGTTTTTTTTAATGAACTCATATATATATATTACATTGATTTCTTGCCTATAATTAAAAAAACTATGATCAAAAATGCTTTAACTGTTGAAAATCTTACAAAGGTTTATTTGGATTCTAAAACAAAAAAAGAAAACAAAGCTCTCTCGGATTTGAGTTTTGAAGTACGGCAAGGAGAGGTATTCGGATTACTTGGTCCTAATGGTGCAGGCAAGACAACTTTTTTGAGTATATTAGGTGGAACAGTTACTAAAACAAGTGGAAACGTCAATGTGTGGGGATTTAATCTAGATAAAAACCCTCGTCAGGTTAAAGCGTCAATAGGGATCGTTCCTCAAGAAGTAAATTTGGATGCATTTTTTAGTCCACATAAATTACTTGAATTGCAAGCAGGTCTATATGGAATAACAAAAAAGGACAGGATTACAGATTTAATTCTTAAAATGGTAGCGCTTGAAAATAAAGCTCACGCTTATTCAAGAAGTCTTTCTGGAGGTATGAAAAGAAGACTTCTTATCGCAAAAGCTATGGTTCATCAACCTCCAATTCTGATTCTAGACGAGCCAACAGCGGGCGTGGATGTTGAGTTAAGAAATAATCTTTGGAACAATGTTAAAGAACTTAATAAAGAAGGCGTTACAATCATTTTAACTACACATTATCTTTTAGAAGCTCAAGAAATGTGTGATCGTATAGCTATAATTGACAGAGGCAATTTGGTTGCCTTAGACACTACGCAAAAACTAATTGAGAGAATTCAAACGAAGAAAATAAATTTTATAGTTAAAGGTGTAGATTTAAATAAATCATTGTCATTAAAGGGTATTCAATTTAAAATTAATTCGAAAAATCTTATATCGGCTACTTATGAAAAAGGGTCTTTAGATTTTGGAGAAATAATTAATTATTTAAGCCAAAATGAGATAAAAATTGAAGATATATCTACAGAAGACGGTGATTTAGAGGATGTTTTTGTTCAATTAACAAAACACTAGATTTTATTAAAAAAAAAGTTAAATTGAATTAATGGAATTTGTAAAAAGTTTTAAACATACAAAAATAATTAAGTTTTTATTTGTTGCTTTGATAGGGAGTATAATCTTAGCTATCTCATCTAAAATAAAAATTCCTTTTTATCCGGTGCCAATGACGATGCAAACATTGGTAATTTTAATAATTGGAATAGGCTTCGGTTGGAAACTTGGAATAGCAACAGTTGTTTTATATTTATTTGAAGGGATGATTGGGTTGCCAGTATT
This sequence comes from Candidatus Pelagibacter sp., assembly GCA_045566115.1. GTDB lineage: Bacteria > Pseudomonadota > Alphaproteobacteria > Pelagibacterales > Pelagibacteraceae > Pelagilacustribacter. The sequence continues at coordinate 29,986 of JBJLEC010000007.1, forward strand.
TTCTGGATCACCTGAAAAAGGAGTAGGGTTAGTTTACTTTACTGGGCCAACAATGGGTTATTTATTAGGTTTCCTTGTAACTGTATATTTCTCTGGAAAATTTATTTACGACAACAATTTAATCAAGACTTTCCTTAAATTGTCTTTTGCTACAAGCTTCATATATATTCTAGGTATGATTTGGTTAGGTAGTTTAATTGGTTGGGAAAAACCAATTTTTCAATTAGGTGCCCAACCTTTTTTATTAGCTGAATTGTTTAAAATTTTAATTGCAACCTTTGCAATAAATCAGATAAAAAAAATAAAAAAATTAATATAAGTTATCTCGGAGATCTTTTAGATAGTATTCTTTGTAAAGTTCTTCTGTGCATTTTTAATCTTCTTGCAGTCTCAGAAACATTCCTGTTACAAAGTTCAAAAACTCGATGAATATGTTCCCACTTAACTCTATCAGCTGACATAGGGTTTTCTGGTGGTTTAGCTTTAGACTCTGGAGAAGCAAGTAAAGCTGACTCTACGTCATCTGCATCAACTGGTTTTGCAATATAATCTATTGCTCCTGCTTTTACTGCTGCTACAGCTGTAGGTAGATTCCCGTATCCGGTTAACATCACAATTCTGCTATCTTTTTTAATCTTGGTAAGCTCTTTAATAACATCAAGGCCATTACCATCCTCTAGACGAAGATCTACACAAGCAAAAGCTGGGGGTGTGGCTTTTACTATATTCACTCCTTCAGCAACTGTTTTGGCCTCTTTTACCTGAAAACCTTTCTTTTCCATGGCTCTAGCCAGTCTGCCTCTTAAAGGATCGTCATCATCCAAAATAAGCAGAGATTTGTCTTCAAAGTCAGACAATTTTAATTGTTCAGGTATATTTTTTTGAGCTCTCATATAGGTTCATATGGGTACTGTGGATACAATTACAACAGCTAGTATGGCTTTTTTTTCTTTACATAAAGTCAAAAAAACCTTAAACGCAAATTATATAAGATTTTTTTTATTAAATTTTTTAAAAAATCTTTGTGTAATATAACGAGGGACACATGAAATGCGAAAATTTAAATCAGTTAACGAATTAGTTAACTCATTAAAACCAGACTACCCCGTATACTGTATACGGACTGAGCAGATAAAAAAATCGGTTACTTTTTTCAAAAAGAACTTTCCTGGTAAAATTTTATACGCAGTAAAAACTAATCCTCACGAAAAAATAATAAAACAAATTATATCTAACGGTGTTAAGGACTTTGATGTGGCTTCATTAAGTGAAATCAAATTAATTAAAAAAATTAATTCGGAAGTGAATTTGCATTTTATGCATACTATTAAAAGTAAACAAAGCATCTCATCAGCTTACTTTGATTATGGCGTAAAAAGTTTCTCTCTTGATAACAAAGATGAATTAAGAAAAATTCTTGAAGCGACTAACCAAGCTAAAGATTTAAAGCTCTTTGTAAGGATAGCAATTTCAAATGAGCATGCTGAAATAGATCTATCTAGAAAATTTGGCGCGTTGCCTTCAGAGGCTCTAGGGCTTGTAAGACTATGTAAAGAACATTCAAAAAAACTAGGTATAAGCTTCCATGTTGGTTCACAATGCATGGAAAAAATTTCTTATTCTAAAGGTATACGTGAAGTGGGAAATATTATTAAAAAAACAAAAATTATTCCAGATATTATTAATATTGGTGGAGGCTTTCCTGCAATTTATCCAGACTTAAAACCTGAGCCACTTATTAAATATATGGAAGAAATAAAAAAAGGAATTAATAATTTAAAATTAAATAAACTACCAGAAGTAATATGTGAACCTGGTAGAGCTATTGTAGCCGAAAGTGGCTCATCTGTTGTAAAAGTAATTTTAAGAAAAAAACAAAATTTATATATTAATGATGGTACCTATGGATCTTTATTTGATGCTGGAGTTCCTAATTTTATTTTTCCATCTAAAATGATTACAGACGGAAGAATTCAATCAAAAAAAATGACTTCTTTTAGTTTCTTTGGTCCTACTTGTGATAGTTTAGACTATATGAAGGGCCCATTCTTATTACCAAATAATATTAAAGAAGGTGACTACATAGAATTAGGGCAGCTGGGTGCCTATGGTCTTACTTTTAGAACTAATTTTAATGGTTTCTACTCAAATGAAATTTATGAAGTTAACGATAAACCAATCATGTCTCTATTTGAAGAATCAAATGAAAAAGTTGATTCTTTAGTTGCTTAATGGACAAAAAAAATAGTTCTAATATAGGACATAACAAAAAAACACTTCTCAACAACCCAGTCGAGCACATTGATATTAAATCGTTTGATGCAAGAAATATAATCGATGGCATGAGTAAAATGTCCTTCACTTCAAGAGATACGGCTAGGGCTGCTAAAATTTATAATGAAATGCTTGCTGATAAAGATTGTTCGATTTTTTTAACATTAGCTGGATCAACTTCCGCTGGTGGATGCATGGATTTATATACTGATCTTGTAAAAAATAATATGATTGACGCAATTGTTGCAACTGGAGCATCTATTATTGATATGGATTTTTTTGAGGCTTTGGGATTTAAACATTATCAAGGGTCCCAGTTCCATGATGATACCGAATTAAGAAACAATTATATTGATAGAATTTACGATACATATATTGACGAAGAAGAGCTTCAAGAATGCGATAAAGCTATATGTAACATAGCTAACACTTTAGAACCAAAGTCGTATACATCAAGAGAGTTCATCAAGGAGCTTGGAAAATACTTAAAAACTAATGGAAAAAAGAAAGGCTCGCTCATTGAAACTGCTTATGACAACAATGTTCCAATTTTCTGTCCGGCTTTTACTGACAGTTCAGCAGGCTTTGGTCTTGTGATGCATCAAGAACAAAATCCAGATAAACATATTACTATAGACTCTATTAGAGAATTTAGAGAACTTACTGAAATTAAATTACAATCTAAACAATCTGGTTTGTTAATGATTGGCGGAGGTGTGCCAAAGAACTTTATCCAAGATACAGTTGTATGTGCGGAGTTACTAGGCAAAAAGGTAGACATGCATAAGTACGCCATTCAAATTACTGTTGCTGATACTCGTGATGGAGCTTGTAGCAGCTCAACTTTAAAAGAAGCAAGTTCTTGGGGCAAGGTAGACGTAACAAAAGAACAAATGGTATTTGCTGAAGCAACAAGCGTTTTGCCTTTGATAGCAAGTGATGCCTACCATCGAGCCAATTGGAAAAATAGAGATAGAAAAAATTTCTCAAAAATATTTAAATAAGACAGTGAAATATCTTACAAATAGAGATGGATTTTTAGGGATTGATAACAAAGTCAATTTTAAAGAAAAAGTCGTAATTGTTCCTTTTGGTTTAGAGAAAACTGTTAGTTATGGTGGTGGAACTAAAATGGCCCAAGAGAGATCATTAAGGCTTCTCATCAGGTAGAACTTTATGATGAAGAATTAAATTATGAACCATACAAAAGGATAGGCATCAAGACTTTAAAACCATTTAAAATTGATAAAGATATTAAAAAAGCTCTAAACAATATGTCTAAAATAAATCAAGAAATTTTAGATAAGAAACTTTTCCCAATGACTTTTGGAGGTGAACACTCTATTACCCTGGGTGTATTGCTCCATTTGTTAAAAAGCATAAAAAAATTTGCTTGTTACACTTTGATGCACATGCAGACCTAAGAGAAAGTTACAATGGTGAAAAATTTTCACACGCATCAGCAATAAAAAGATGTTTAGATCATAAAAATATATCTGTTATCTCTTTTGGCATCAGGAACATTTCTAAGAGTGAAATACCGTTTTTAAAAAGAAATAAATCGAGAATTACTATTTTTTGGGCTAAAGATAAATTAAATTGGAATTTAAAAAAATTTGAAAAAATGATTAAAAATAAAACAGTTTATATAACATTTGACGTTGAT